>NZ_JBFTIZ010000077.1:21896-57422 GCF_056395165.1 Pedobacter sp. 10L46_2 | reverse complement strand
GGACATATTATAAACGAAAAGTTCAGGAGGGAAAGAACAAGATGAGCGTTTTAAATGCGGTAAGAAACAAAATCATCCATAGGATATTCGCTGTAATAAAAAACCAAACCATCTATAAAAATGATTTGGTTTTGTCATAGAAATCGAGACGACACGAGCTACTTCTTCCCAGCATTGTATTTATCACTAAACTTTTTGTCCAGCTGCTTGTGGAGGTTATCCAGATTAATGTCTCTGCCCTGAATAAATGCCTGCTCAACTTTATTGGTTTTCATATCAAGGGCGTCACCAGCGGAGATAAAGAAAGTCGCATCTTTACCAATTTCCAAACTTCCAGCCGTTTTATCTATTCCTAGTACTTTTGCAGTGTTTAATGTAATGGTCTGTAAAGCTTTTTCTTTATCTAAACCCCAGGCAGCAATAGTGCCAGCCATAAAAGGAAGATTCCTTAGCTGCCAATAACTGTGCATACCCATCACTACATCGAGTCCTGCATTGGCCAATACCCCAGCATTCTTATAAGGCATATTTACATCACTATCATCAGAATCGGGTAAGTTATGGGGCTCATTTACTATAATTGCTATGTTGTTTTCTTTTAAGAAACTGGTAATTAAATAAGCTTCATCGCCACCTACAATAACAGGCGTAATGCCGTATTTTTTGGCAAACTTAACCGCTGCAATGATGTCTTTCTCGCCTGCTGCGGTAATAAACAGTCGCTGACTGCCATCAAACAAATGTTTCATCGCTGCAAATCTTGTATTTGTTACTGCAGGTTTATCTGTTTCGGCATAGGCTTTTGCCTCAGCAAAAAACTGATCAAGGGCATTTAGAAGGTTTTGTGTACGTTCTTTAAGCACATCGGCAGAAACAACAGGTCTATTACCAGTGTTCCTGAATTTTGGCGTTACAGGCCAGTTCAAATGCATGGCATCATCTTTTTTGATAGCAGCATCTTCCCAGTTCCAGGCGTCGAGCTGTACTACTGATGAGCTGCCGGATATTGTGCCGCCCTGTGGAGTTATCTGAGCCATTAGTACACCGTTACTTCTTACAGTAGCAGGTACTTTAGAGTCTGTATTGTAAGCCACCAAAGCTCTGATGTGTGGGTTGAAATCCCCAATCTCGTTATAATCAAGCGTAGCTTTAACAGAACTGATTTCAATTAACCCAAGATTGGTGGTGGGAGCAATAAACCCGGGATAGATGTGTTTTTCGTTTGCGTGGATTACTGTTGAGCCAGTCATATCAATACGGGCAACTGTTGCATCTCCTACGCCTGTAATTTTTCCTTTATCAAAAATGAGGTAGCTGTTTTCAATAACCTTTCCATTGCCTACATGAAGCTTCGCACCCATCACAATGGTCTTTTTATCCTGAGGTTTTGCCGGTGAAATGTTGGCTTGTGCAAAGCTGCTTAATCCCAAAGGCAACATCAATAGCGTTAAAATGTATTTATTCATGGTCATGAGTCCTTTCCATTTCATTAAGTTCAAGAGAATAATCTTCCAATGTTTCGCAATCATACAAGTGCTTTTGCTCTGCTTTAGGGCGTTGCGTTTTGCTGCCTTTGTCTTTGCTGTCCTTCATTTTTTGAATTAACCGCGCCCGTTCCGATTGTTGTTCTTTTCTGATCTGGGCATCACGATCTATATCCCAGTATGCAACACCATCTACAAAAGTCTTCTCGGCCTTGGCATAAATAGATAGCGGATTATCAGACCAAACTACCACATCAGCATCTTTACCTACCCTAAGGCTGCCTACCTTATTGTCAATGTGCAGCATTTTTGCAGGGTTTAGCGTTACAAATTTAAAGGCATCCTCTTCGGGTACACCACCATATAAAACAGCTTTCCCTGCTTCTTGATTTAATCTGCGGGCCATTTCAGCATCATCAGAGTTAAATGCAGTTGTGATGCCTACGTTATGCATGATTTTTCCATTGTAGGGAATCGCTTCGGCAACCTCCATTTTATAAGCCCACCAATCAGAAAATGTAGAAGCGTTGATACCGCGGGCTTTCATTTTGTCGGCTACTTTATAACCCTCAAGAATGTGGGTAAAAGTATTAATCTTAAAACCTAAGCTATCTGCAACATGCATGAGCATATTGATTTCAGACTGTACATAAGAGTGACAGGTAATGAAGCGTTTATTATCCAGAATCTCTACTATGGCATCTAACTCCAGATCCTTGCGAACAGTGTTGCCCTTTTTGGCAAGTTCTGATTTATATTCTTTTGCACGTGTAAATTCATCAACAAAGGTCTGTTCAACGCCCATTCTGGTAACCGGGAATCGTGCGCCGGTGCCAAAGTTGCTCTGTTTTACATTCTCGCCAAGCGCAAATTTTATAAAACCATCGGCCCCTGCAAACTTTAACTCTTCTGGTAACTTGCCCCATCTTAATTTAATCAATTGTGACTGACCACCGATAGGGTTTGCAGAGCCATGTAGAATCTGTGAAGTAGTAACTCCGCCAGCTAGCTGACGATAAATATTTACATCTTCAGAATTGATAATATCTGCCACACGTACTTCAGAAGATACAGATTGTGCACCTTCATTGATACCTCCGGTACCTGCAATATGGGAGTGTTCATCTATAATACCAGGTGTTACATGTTTACCCGTTGCGTCAATTACTTTGGCGTTTCCGGTATTTAGGTTTTTGCCTACAGCTTTGATTTTGCCGTTTTCTAAAAGGACATCGGCATTTTGTAAAATACCTTCTTTTTCATTTGTCCATACCGTAGCATTTTTCAATAAAACGCTTTCCTGTTTTAAAGGTGTTGTATTGCCAAAGGCGGTAAATGGAAAAATTAATGAACCTACAGCATCTTTATTCTTTGGTTCAGCGGTTTTAGCAATCACTTTGTTTGTCGTGTCTTTTAAAGCATCATCTTTTTTAAACAGAATAAAGCGTTTGCCTTGCACCCAATTCTCTTCTATTATATTTTCCTTTTTAAAGAGGCTGTCCGATGTAATAATAAAGTTGGCCAGTTTTCCCTTTTCAAGAGTACCTACTTTATCCGCTATTCCAATCATCCCGGCAGGGATCTCAGTAAGTGATAAGAGCGCTTGTTTTTGAGTTAGCCCATTATCAAGAGCGGTGCGTATGTTTGTCCATAAATCTTTTGGTGCTTCCAGGCCCTGAGTGGTAAGTGAAAATTTAATTCCTGCTTTTTCCAGCGCTGCCGGATTGGTAGGAGCCATTTCCCATGCTTTCATTTGCGCCAGCGTTATATTCCTGTTTTCAACAGTATCCTCAACATCATAGGCTTTAATGAAATTAATGGGGATAATAAGACTTGCCCCGGTTGCTTTAACAGCCTCGATTCTTTGGTATTCATCACCATTAGATTTTATGATGTACTGTTTGCCAAATTCCTGTGCAATTTTGCTGGCCCTTAGTACATTTTGCCATCCCTCTGCTTCAAAAATCTGAGGAATGTTTTGTTGTTTGTTAAACTCTTCCAAGGAGATGTTGTATTCTTCTTTTTGTTTGCCATACCATTGTGCATCGTAATAAGTCTGACGCAGTAAGGCTATTGCACCCATCAAAGAAGTTGGATAATCATTTTGCGAAGATCCTTTGCTGAAAGAGTAATTCGCTGCCGATTGTGGATTAAGTATGGTGCTGTTTTCTTTTTCATCACTTAGTGTTACTGCAAGAGATGTTCCGCGGGCAATACCGTCTCTGCTAATTGCGTTTACCGTTCCAAAGCCTGCTTTACGCAAATCATCAGCTTTCTTACTGTCCGCAGCAAAAAAGGTGTTTGCTTTTGTTTCGGGTCTTATTGCCTCATTCCAGCCATAAGCACCTTTTTTTGTAGAGGTAAATATAGATTGACGCGGACCGGAAACACGGTTGGCTTCAGGTAATCCATATGAGGTAAAGGCATCAATAAGAGAAGGGTATATGAATTTTCCCTTTAAATCGATCACTACATATCCTTTAGGGATTGAGGTGGCAGTTCCTACAGATTGAATGGTTTGCCCTTTAATTAGTAATGTGCCATTAGGGATAATTTGATTTGCACTAACTACAATATTAGCATTGGTGAAAGCGTAAGTGCCTTGTCTGATGTCGTATGAGCCGTTAACCGGATAAGTTTGCTGGGCAAACAGGAGCGTAACAGAGAAAACCAGAGCCAGGCTAAGCAGAATTTTCTTCATAAAATTTAGTTAAGTCCCTAAATCTATTACAAAAAAGCCGGAATTAAAATCTTGTTGCCTGTATGGAGGGCTAAAAACTATAAATTCTGGCTAGCTTTTGCATATTTGTTACAAAAGCTAGCCAGAATGCTCATTATTTTGTGATGATTTCTAGATTGCCGCCGTTCTTAAACAGGTCATGAGATACAAAGTAACCTTTGTTCTCTACTCCGTTAACTTTTATAACAGTAATTCCTCGTCCTTTACCTGGTTTTTTGATGGTTAATGTTTTGTTGGTGTTTGTTTTCCAAATTACTTCATCAAAGAGAGGGGCTGTTACAAGGTATTCCGGGTCTGTTGCCGAAAATGTGTACAAACCTAATGAGCTCAACACATACCATGCAGACATTTCTCCGGCATCATCCATTCCGGAAAGTGCCAGGCCTTCAGGGCCAATTCCATACAGCTCGTTCAGTATTTTGTCGATGATTTTCTGTGATTTTTCCGGCTTGCCTATAAAGTGATAGGCAAAAGGAGCTTCATGATCTGGCTGATTGCCATGACAGTACTGACCGATCATTGTTTCTACATTTCGGGCGATGTACTTAGGGTTCCAAGGTACTGTAAACAATGAATCAAGTTTTGATTCAAAACCCACTGGTCCGCCATACAATTCAATTAATCCCGGCATATCATGAGGAGCAAAGAAAGATACCTGCCAGGCATTAGCTTCTCTGTACATATACTCATAGTATGGATACTGAGGATTAAAATTCTTAATCCAATCGCCATTTGGCAATCTGCCCCTCATGAAACGTGTGGAGGGATCAAACATGTTTTTAAAGTTTTTTGATCTGGCCATTAAGATCCCGTAATTGGTTGTATCTCCAAGCTTCTTCGCCATTTGCGCAAGCGAATAATCATCGTACGAATATTCCAGGGTTTTTGATACCCCTGCATTGGCTTTAGTTTCTACATGCGGATTAGCAATGTCAGGATCCGAAATATATCCTTTTTGAATATACTCCTCCAAATGAGGCCGTGCACCTGGCGATACATTTGCGTTTCTTAAAAGCAGCTTATAAGTGCCTTCTACATCGAAATTGTCAATTCCTCTCAGGTATGCCCCAACAATGGATGAAGCGCCATGATCACCATGGAAAAACGTAGGGATAAATCCGGTTTTATCGCCAACATCCTTCATTGATTTGATTACATCTAGTGCAACCTTAGGAGAAATCAACCCTAAAAGCACATCTTTATTGCGATATGTGTCCCATAAGGATGGTTCTGTGTAGTAGTTAAAGTCTGCTTTTCCTGGTTTCTTTTTTGCATCTGTATATTCTCCATTTACATCGCTTCGTAATGCAGGCCATAGCAAAGATCTGTACAAAGAAGAGTAAAGCATTTGTTTTTGCTTTTCAGTTCCACCTTTTACCTGAATAGATGATAATATAGTTTCCCACGTTTGGGTCCCTTCGTTACGGATTTGATTAAACGATTTAGTTCCAATTTCTTTTTCAAGGTTTTCTTTAGCATTTTCAGTACTTACAAAAGACAAACCTATTTTAAGTTCAACAGGTTCTTTGCCACCATCTGCCAGGTGAACCATAGCAAAGCCTTTTCTTGAACCTTCTTCCTGTTTTTCCAGCTTTTCGATATTATTGTTCAGTTTGGCGTAGAAATAAATTACCTCACCAACGTTTTGAAACCCTTGCAAATCTGTATTTCCTATCTGTTCAATTTTCCAATTTCCTACTCTGTTGTTTGCTTTGCCAAGGTCAAACAGGATTTTGCGACCGGTTTTGTTTTTATATTCATATTTATGATAGCCGGATCTTAATGTAGAAGTAAGGCTTACATTAACATCGTAATCATCCAGGTATACCTGATAAAAGCCTGGTGCTGAACTTTCTTTTTTATGAGAAAAGTGGGAACCGAACTTGCCATCCTGATCTGGAGTTGTTGATTTTCCTGAAACAGGAAGGATAGGGATATTGCAAAGATTCCAGTGGCCTTTATTGGTATGGGTAAAGCCATAAATCATGTTGTCTTCATATTCATATCCGGCGCCCGATCCGTATTCTGTAATGGGGCTAAGTTGTACCATGGCATTAGGCATCGAACTGCCTGGAAAGGTAAGTCCTGCCCACGATCTCCATCCTTTAGGTAGGTTATAACCAAGGATCGCTGAATCGGTAAGTGGTGCAGTACCGATAAACGTATTTACATACTTGGTAAAACTTTTTGTTTTCTGGCCCTTACTTACATTAAAAGATGCAAGCAGAACGATCAGCATTAAGCTTAGGTTTTTAATTCTGAGTTTCATTTTAATTTAAACATTTGTGTTGTTTACCAAATATATAAATTTCGAAAAGATTACTCCCCGGTTTGTCATTGTACATGCCGCCGCGAATTTTATATTTGTATATGGATCAGGAAATATTTGGTAAAGTAGACCATTACATCAGTCAGATGTTGGCACCGGAAGACGAAGTTCTTCAGGAGACAATAAAATCTTTAGACACCGCAGAAATGCCTCAGATCAGCGTTACAGCAAACCAGGGTAAGTTTTTGCAGGTTATTGCACTTATGTGTAATGCAAAAAGAGTGCTTGAGCTGGGCACGCTTGCTGGCTATAGCACAATATGGCTGGCAAGATCACTTCCCGAAGATGGTAAGATTGTTACAATCGAATTTGATCCCCGTCATGCAAATGTTGCAAAGCAGAACATTAAAAATGCCGGACTCCTGGATAAAGTTGACATAAGAGTAGGTAAGGCGATGGACATTATGCTGGAAATAAAGGAAGCCAAAGAAGAACCTTTTGATCTTATATTTATTGATGCAGACAAGCCACCTTATACTGAGTATTTTGAAATGGCATTAAGCCTATCTCATCCGGGAACGGTTATCATTTGCGATAATGTGATCCGGGAAGGTAAAGTACTTGATGAGAATAGTACAGATGATAGGGTTATAGGTGTGCAGCGTTTCAATAAATTGTTAGCTTCCAATAAAAATGTCACTGCAACTATACTTCAAACAGTTGGCGTTAAAGAATACGATGGTATGGCTATTGCCGTAGTAAAATAAATAATTCACGATGATTCAGAACAAAAAAATCACTACACTTTTTACTGATATAGGTGGGGTATTACTCACTAACGGCTGGGACCGGAAGGCAAGGGCCGAAGCAGCGCAACTATTTAATCTGGATCTTATAGAGGTAGAAGAAAGACATCACCTCACCTTTGATACTTACGAGGTTGGAAAAATTACACTTGATGAGTACTTGGATAGGCTTGTGTTTTATGAAGACCGGGATTATTCTAAGGACGATTTTAAAGAATTTATGGTCAGTAAATCTCTTCCATATCCTGATATGATTAAACTGATATGCGATCTAAAGAAGAAGTATAACTTAAAGGTGGCAGTGATCAGTAACGAAGGGAGAGAGCTTAATCAGTATCGGATCAGTACTTTCAAACTAAATGAATTTGTTGATTTTTTCATCTCTTCAAGTTTTGTCCATTTCAGAAAGCCGGATGCAGATATCTTTAAGGTTGCTATAGACATTTCTCAAAGTGATGTCGAAACAAGTATATATATAGATGACAGGATGCTTTTTGTGCAGATAGCGGAGGGGCTGGGGTTAACCGGAATCTGCCATACAGACTATGAAGACACCAAAATAAAACTGGAACAGCTCGGCTTAAGTGTCGATTGATTTCATATCTAAAAAATATTTACAGCCGTTGGTCGAAATTTTTAGGGAGTTTGTCGTGAGTTACACGATGCTGGTATAATACGCCGGATTTGGGTGAAACGAAAGGGGAGTAGTGAGGTCTTATTAATAAAAACAATAAGAAAAATCCTAAAACATAAAGTCATGAAAACTCTAACAAAAGCACTATTCGGAACAGCATTAGCAGCAATCTTTTTAACCTCTTCGGCAATGACAACTTTAGCTGCCAATAACATTGAAATTACTTCAGTAAAAACAAGTTCAAAAGGAATCAACAGAATTTGGGTTGCAGGAAATGTGAAGATTGTATTAACCCAAAGTGATAAGGAAGGAGTTTTTGTTGATGAAAACTTCGATGCAAATAACACATCAGTTTTAAGAAGGGGAGAAACTTTGTTTATCAACTCTACAGAAAGTAATCAGGTTACGGTAAATGTTTCTGTAAAGGATCTGCAAAGAATAGAAGCTGCAGGTGGTTCAGTAGTTGTTACTAAAGGCAACTTTGATGTAAAATATCTTCAGTTGTTTTTAAGTCAAAGTGCAACAGCTAAAATTAACTCTAGGGTGGGTAGTTTATATACAGTGATCAGTGAGGATGCAGTGTTAAAGATGAGTGGTAGTTCAGATGAGCATACCTTGATCGCAAGTAATATGGAGAATGTTAAATTTGATAATTTTGCCAGTTTGAAAACAGAGAATTTAAGTGAAGGGGTGATTATGAGTGCTGATAAAACAGCGGCAATAAAGTAAAATAAAACGCTTAATCCATGAGAAAGCCCGGTATTACCGGGCTTTTTTTATGAACTTACTTCGGCTTGCTTTACGGCATTGGACTTTCGTCGGCCTTATTTATTTCACTTTTAGCAGGAGCAGCATCTTGTCCATCAGTTGGTTCCGAGCCTTTTAGGTAATTAGGCAGGTTTAATCCGGCCATATTAAACAGATCATTAAGCGGGGGAACAGTTTTCATCATTCCCGAAACAAAATTGGCGGTAGATGAATTGCCGTTTTCACTAGCACCGCTGCCTGAATCCCACACGGTGATCTTGTCGATCTTAATATTTTTCACTGCTTCAACTTGTGTTTTTACCAATTCCGGTAATTTCTCAATTAGCAATAACTGGAATGCTTTGGTTGGGTCGCCACCTGCAGCGGCTACTACTTCTTTATAACCTTCTGCCTGTTTCGTTAGTATTTCGAACAGACCCTTTGCCTCGGCTTCCATCTTTGCAAAGATGGCATCTGCTTCACCTTTCGCATTTTCCCTAATGGTTTCGGCATCTGCTTGTGCTTGTATAATTGCCCTTTGCTTGGCAATTTCAGCCGGAATAACTATGTTGGCAATCTGTGTAGCCCTTTCTCTTTCCGAACGGGCAGCCTCGGCTTTTTGTTCAGCCAGGTATGATGCTGATTTCCCTGTCTTTTTGGGTAATGGCAATTTTAACATCACGCTCACGCTGGGTCTCGGCAATCTGAACATCTTTTTCCCTGTCGGCAATAGCTTTACCGGTTTCACCAATTTTGGTTTGTTCTGCAACACTAATCAAAGCCTCGTTAATGGCCTTTGCTGCGGCCTCTTTACCAAGCGCTTCGATATAGCCAGACTCGTCCTTAATATCTGTAACGTTAACGTTGATCAGTTTAAGCCCGATCTTTTTAAGCTCAGTATCTACATTTTTTGAGATGTTATCCAGAAACTTATCCCTGTCAGAGTTTATTTCTTCAATGGTCATGGTGGCAATAACCAGGCGGAGCTGTCCGAAAAGAATATCCTTGGCCAATTCCTGTATCTCCGGTGCAGCAAGGCCAAGCAAACGTTCAGCAGCATTGTTCATGCTGTCGCTTTCTGTAGAAATGGCAATTGTAAAGCGACATGGAACATCAACCCTGATGTTCTGACGGCTTAGCGCATTTACTAAGTTCGCTTCAATTGAAATCGGCTTAAGGTCAAGGTACGCGAAATCCTGAATAACCGGCCAGATAAAGGCGCCTCCGCCATGAATACACTTGGCCGAAGTTCCTCCGGTTTTTCCGTAAATAACCAAAATTTTGTCTGAAGGACATCTTTTGTAGCGGGCAATTAACGCCGATAGCATTACAAAAATAACGATAACGGCAACAACGATGATGGTAAGTGGTGATTGTAAGATGTTTTCCATTCTAAATTCTTTCTACTAAGACTATGTTTTGGGTTTCTATACTAATGATGGTTACAGTTGATGCGCTTTCTATTGATTCTCCATTGGTAATGGCATCAATTTCCCGAAAGGATCCGTTAATGCTGATCTGGATTTTACCGGTTCCTGTTTTATTTGCTGGGATGCGCAGATAAACAGTTGCATTTTTGTTTAAGGTAGATTCTATCTTAAAAGTATTGTTCTCTGCCAGCTTTTGAATTTGCTTCATTATTAAGAAAAACAAAAAGATAAAACCAGCTCCTACTAAAACGGACACGATGATCAGTAAAGGTTTATTCGTAATAATGGAGTAAAATGAGATACCGGCCCAACTCAATCCCAAAAGAAAGTTAATTAAATTTCTGAATGAGAATAGCTGAAAGGGTGCATCCGCATGATCAAGGTTTCCATCAAAATCGGCGTCTATTCCATCTGCAGAATCAACGCCAATAAATGTTAAAATAGTTTGAATTATAAATATCAAACTTACGGGTATAGCTATATACCAATATGCCCTTAGTAAGGGTTCGAGAGCGTTAAAGTAATCCATTGTTGTAAAAATATAATTTTTCTAAAACTTAAACAAACCAAAAATGGCATTAAAAAACACCAATTTTGGCTTGGAAATCTAAGCGGGAACTTTATGAAAATTAAGAATTGAGATTTATTAATTAATACATTTGCCTTCAGAAACAACCTTTAACCGAATAAAACTATAATCATGAGTAATTCTGATAACTCTTCTGAACTTAACGACGTAATATCTCACAATGTATATTTTGAAGGCAAAGTGCAAAGCCTTGGCCTGGAAACGCTAAAAGGCAAAGCTACAGTTGGCGTAATGAAAAAGGGAACCTATACGTTTTCTGCATCATCACCAGAAGAAATGGTAATCGTATCTGGCATTATGCATGTAAAACTTCCGGGCGACAGCTATAAAGAATATAAAAGCCAGGAAAATTTCCACGTGGCTGCTGGTACTTCTTTTGATATTATATGTGACGACGATGTAGCTTATATCTGCTATTACGGCTAATCTAATTCAATTCTTTTATCTAAAGCCATATTATTTTTGCGTATTTGTGCAAATTTGCATTTATTTGCAGTACTAATATGCGTTATGGACATCATTGAAAAAACGATAAAAGCAAGACGAGCCACAAAAGCAGTATTCTTGGTATGTGGACTTGGCGTATCGAGTTGGGCACCGATGGTTCCTTATGCAAAGGAAAGGCTTCAGTTAAACGATGCAAGTTTAGGCTTACTACTTTTACTGTTAGGTACAGGCGCCATTAGTATGATGCCCGTAAGTGGTATTTTGTCTAATCGCTACGGGAGCCGGATAGTTATGCTGTGCTCTGCTTTAGTTATGGCGCTAACACTTCCATTGCTTTTAATTATGGACAATGTGATCTGGATGGGAGTGGTACTGTTCATATTTGGTTCGGCGGTAGGCACTGTCGATGTGGCAATGAACTCTCACGGAGTACATGTGCAAAATAGATTTGGTAAACCAATTATGTCGTCACTTCACGGACTTTTTAGTGTTGGCGGGCTTTTGGGCTCCCTGGGTTTGGGTTTCCTGATGAAACTTGGCCTGGAGCCAATAACTGCCGCCGTAAGTATCGCTGTTTTGCTGATCATTATTGTTTCATGGAAATACAGCTCATTATTCGATCAGCAGACCGAAAGGGCTGCTATTAAAGATTTCTCTTCACATGATCAGAATAGTAATTCCAGCTCGTTCTCGTGGCTAACCGGAGGTGTTCTTTTTTTAGGCGCAATGTGTTTTGCTGTTTTTCTGGCCGAAGGATCGATGTTAGACTGGAGTGCAGTTTTCTTAACAGAAAACAGAAAAATAGACGAAGAACTGGCTGGCGTTGGTTATGCAGCATTTTCAATTGCAATGGCCACTATGCGATTACTTGGAGATAAACTGGTTTCCCACCTTGACGGGCCAAAAGTTGTTATCGGTGGAAGCCTTATTGGTGCCGCAGGTATTTTTTTAGTAATACTCACGCCTTGGTTGGTTACCGCTCTGCTGGGTTTTATCTTATTGGGTTTAGGCGCAGCCAATATTGTCCCCGTGTTCATTAGTGAAGGTGGCCGGTTAAAAAATGTTTCTGCTTCAGTATCCATTCCCGCAATTACTACCATCGGCTATGCCGGACAATTAGCCGGACCAGCTATGCTTGGATTTATTGCTCATCATTATTCATTGCCCATAGCTTTAGGTTTTAGCGGCTTTTTGCTTATTCTGGTAGCTGTTTTCTATAAAATGAAACCTAAACATTAGTGTTATGTTAAGAGAAGAGCGTTTTGATCATATTATTAGTCTTTTAAAGCGTGACGGCAAAGTAGCTTACGATTTATTGTCAGCCGAACTAAATGTTTCTGAGGATACCATCAGAAGAGACATTGAAACACTTCATAGTAATGGATTATTAGCTAAGGTAAGAGGGGGCGCCATTTTACCTTCAAGAAACCCATTAAGTTTTCAGAATCGTACAGCGTATCTTACCGAAGGAAAAGATGTAATAGCCCTAAAGGCACAGCAATTTATCAAAAAGGGGCAAACCGTGTTTATGGATGGGGGAACCACTATATGTGCAATTGCCGCGCACTTGCCACTAGATTCCAACTTTAGAGTGGTTACTAATAACCAGGCGCTTATTCCAATTCTATCAAAATTTAAAGAAATTGAAATAATTGTGTTAGGCGGGGTTTATAACCGCAATACAGAAACCAATACCGGTGTTAAAACTTGCGAAGAGGTTAAGCATTATGTGGCAGACGTGTATTTTATGGGAACATGTGCTGTTCAGAGTAAATTTGGAATTACTGCAGCAATAAATGAAGATGGAGAAGTAAAACAGGCAATGCTAAATTCCTCCATAAAAAAGATTGCATTGAGTAATACAGAGAAATTGGATGGCGTGCATAGTTTTAAAGTATGCGACATGCAGGAAATAGATGTGCTAATTACTGATATCCCAAGTGACGATAGCAGATTAGACGCTTATCGCAATTTGGGAATAAAACTGGTTTAATCAAGAAGAAGGGTGGATGAACCCTAAACACCCACCCTAGTTCCTGCGCCTATCTCTCTCACTTTCCTAAAAGGTCCTCCCCGGACATAATAGTTATGCAAAAGCAAGGCCAGCCAATGAAAAGTCCTTTAAAGCATTAATAACCAGCCACCCCCAAAAGAGCCAGTGTATAATATGCATCAAAATGTAGAAAGAATATCCTCAATTGCGCCGGTGTGTATATCCTGCAAATAAATTTTGGTTAGAAATGCAATCTTCGGTCTTTGCTTGATAGTTTAAAATAGGTATATTCAGCTAACCAAATACTAAGAATTAATTTAAATATAACCTTTAAATAAAATTGAGGCTATTTAAGTTTTGTTACTTAGCGCACAAACAGACAAGCTCCAATGAAAGACCTTAAAAGCTTTGAATATATCTATATCCAGCATTGGGAAAAATTATATGCCTTCTGTTTTAAGATGACGGGTGACGAATATGTTTCACAAAACATAGTACAGGATATCTTTACCGACCTGTGGGACAGAAGAGATAAAGTCCAGATTTTATCTATAGAGCATTATTTATTTAGGGCCGCCAAAAACCAGGTACTAAAAGAGTATAGGAAAAAGCGCTTTGATACGGTAGTTATTGAGGAAAAATTTGAAAACTACCTGGTCGAGAACACGTCTTCGCTAGAACCAGAATTGCTCGATAAACTTTACTCCTTATTAGAACATCTTCCTGAGAAAAGGAAAGAAATTCTGATTATGAACAAATTAGAGGAAATGGATATAGCGCAAATTGCAGCTACGCTGAACCTCTCTAAACAAACGGTAAAAAACCAGCTTTCTTCTGCATTAAAGCAGCTAAGAGTCCATGCCGGAGAAACATCTTTGCTAATCTTTGCAATTGGAATTTACCTTGTCACTCATATCATGCTATAGTACACGCCCGTCATCTCTCCTATCGTCGAAATGACGAAATAATCTCTCATTGATTAGAAAGTGAATTACAATTAACAATTATTTAACATACTCCGATAGTACTTTTTTGCCATCGCTGGTACTTATAGTTGATTTATAAGTATTATGACAAAAAAGAAGGTACACTATCTCAGGCATCTGATAGAGAAAAACGAGAAAAATGAAATTTCTGAAGCAGAGAAAAATCTGTTGGAGGATTTTCTAAAAAAAGAATTTGACAATGCTGAATGGGATAGCACTAAAATGGGTTCTAAGGAAAATGTTTCTGCCGAGATATTTAAGAACATAAAGGCCCATGGCACGGTAAAAAAATCTTTCGCAATCTATTATAAATATGCTGCCGCCGCGTGTATTGTCTTGATGTTGGGCATTGGAGTCTTTTTAAACGCTAAGGTTGATGTTAAAGATATCACCGTAACAACTGCCTCTGCTACCGATTCTGTAAAGCTTACTGATGGTACACTGGTTTACCTTGCTGCAAACTCAGTTTTTAAATACCCTGAACAATTTAATAGCAAAACCAGATCTGTTACCCTGCTAAAAGGCAATGCTTTTTTTAAAGTAACAAAAGATCCGAAACATCCTTTCATCATTACCTCTGCTAATATTAAAACAAGAGTATTGGGAACCTCATTCCATATCAGTCTTGATAAAGGCAGGTCAAGCGTTACTGTAATCACAGGGCATGTGCGCGTGTCTTCAGATAAGCAGATTACTTATCTGGAACCCAATGAAAGAGCAGTTTTCAGTACATCAGGGCTTAAAAAACAAAGAGTAGGCGATATGTCGCTTTACGGCTGGTATAAGAAGGATATAGATTTAAATAATGTAACCCTCCATAAGGTATTTACCCTCCTCAATTTCAAGTATGGAGTAAACTTTAAGCCTGAGGATAAAGAAATGCTAAATACAAGGATAACGCTATATATCAAAGGCGGTTTATCACTTCGAAATATCCTGGATCAAATCAATTATGTTACACACCTAAAATTCAAACCATATGGAGAGACAGTAACCGTAAGTCATTAAAAAAAAACCGCAGTTGCTGAGAACAACTACGGCTAACTATTAAGTATCAAATAAATTAATAACTTAAATATGCATTATAAATATACTTTTTTTAACCTGAAAAAGATATGTTTTCTGGCTGCCGGTTTCCTGCTTCTGCAACCAGCCCAGTCAAAAACATTGGTTAACAGTTACTTCAACGAAAATACCAAGGCATCCAACGAGACCTTGGTAAACATCTTTTTACAATTGAGCAAGCAAACCAACTATAAGTTTAGCTATAGCGAGKCGGTAATTGCAGATAAGAAGACATACCCGGTTACCTATTCCAAACCGCTTAAAGAGCTGCTTAAGGACCTGTCTGAAAAAGCCGATTTTAGCTATAGTATTGTTGAAAATCTGGTGTTGATCAGTAAGAATAAAAAAGATAAAACACCTGCTAAAGTGTCTTCAATTCAACAAACCATAAAGGGTAAAGTGTTGGATGAAAACGACCTGCCGCTTATAGGTGCAACAGTTAAAGAAACAGATTCTAAAAATGCTGTTAGTACAGGTACTAAAGGCGAATTTGAAATCAGATCTGCCAAAGGAAAAACCTTAGAAGTATCATTTATTGGATATAAAAGCAAACTGGTTGTAATTGATGCCGATGTGCTTACCATTAAACTGGAGCCTGATGCATCCAGTCTGGGCGAAGTTTTAGTTGTAGGTTATGGAAAACAAACAAAGAAAGATGTAACCGGTTCAGTTACCCAATTGGATGAAAAGAGCTTCAGACAAGGAGTTGTGGTATCGGCCGATAACTTATTGCAAGGTAAAGTTGCCGGTGTAAGGGTAGTGAACAGCAGCGGTGAGCCGGGTGGTGGTGTTGATGTAACCATCCGTGGTGTAGGCTCTATCAGAAGTGGAAGCACGCCGCTTTTTGTAGTAGATGGAGTACCTTTAACTAACGACGACGTAAGCCCGACCGGACAAAATGTAGGATTTGGATCATCCAAGGCAAAGAACCCGCTTAACTTTTTAAATACAAGTGATATTGAATCTATCTCTGTTTTAAAAGATGCTTCTGCAGCTGCAATTTATGGAGCCCGCGGTTCCAACGGGGTAGTTATTGTAACCACTAAAAAAGGGAAAAAGGGAGAGGCTACCTTTACCGCCGATTCTTACCTTGGCCTTTCTACCGTAGCACATAAGCTTGATCTGCTTTCGGCAGATGAATACCGTAATGCAATTACCGAGAAAGCTTTTGACCATGGTGGCAACACCGATTGGCAGGATGTGATTTATCGTCGCGCACAAACCAGAAACAATTCATTATCGTTTTCGAAACAAACAAATTCTGGTAACTACTATGTGTCTGCCGCACAGATGGACCAGGAAGGTATTGTTAAAAACAGTGACTTCAGACGTACTTCAGGCAGGATCAATGCCTCTGAATCTTTTCTTGACAACCAGCGTTTAAAAATAGGCGTAAACCTTACCGCAAGTGAAACAAAAGATGATGGCGTTCCGACCAGCGACGATGGAGGTTCCAATGGACAGCTGATCATCCAAACCTTAATGTCTAATCCAACACGTCCGGTATTTGATGAAAATGGTAAATACACCAATTTCAACATGAATGCGCATTACAACCCGGCTTATTTGCTTAGCGTTTATCGCGACAGAACACGCACGTTAAGAGTGCTTGGAAATATGGACGTTTCATTCAGAATAGTAAAAGGCCTTGAATACAAATTTAACCTGGGCTTAGATCGTTCTGTAGCAGAAAGGAATACCACTATATTCCCTAACTTAACAGACATTAATCCAACCGGGAAATACGTGCAGTACAATTTAAACTCTAAAAGCACGCTTATGGAGCACTACCTGAACTATAACCTGTTAGAAGGCAAACACAAACTGGAAGTACTTGGCGGGTTCTCCTATCAAAAGTTTGAGCGGGGCGGAAATAGCTTTAGCATTGATGGGATAGCTGATCAAAGCTCAGGTGTTTTACCAGAAAACAACCCTGGTTTTGCAGGTAAACAAACAGGAGTATTCGGATTTGCGCAGGAAAATGAATTGCAGTCTTTTTTCTCAAGGGTTAACTACTCGTATGCAAATAAATACCTGTTAACAGCTTCTGTACGTGCCGATGGTTCTACCCGTTTCGGAAAAAACAATAAATACGGTTACTTTCCTTCCTTTGCACTTGGCTGGAACATGTCGCAGGAAGATTTCCTGAAAGATGTTTCTTTCCTTGATAACCTAAAATTAAGAGCCAGTTGGGGTCAAACTGGCAACCAGGAGGTCGAAAATAAAATCACTAAAGCCAGTTACGCACTATCAACCGGCGACGGATACTATTTGTATAATGATTTAGCTCTGGTAAACGGCATCTCTGTTACCAGAACACCAAATCCTGATTTAAAGTGGGAAGTAGTAACTCAATACAACGTGGGATTGGATTTTGAACTATGGAAAGGCAAATTATACGGAACATTAGATTATTTCAAAAAAACCACAACTGATGCCATTCTTAATATTCCTTCACAGGTGCTAAGCCCTACCAATACCGTATGGGTAAATATTGATGGTAAAATAGTAAACAAAGGGTTTGAGTTTATGTTGGGCTCCAGGCTGATCGACAATGGTAATTTCAGCTGGTCAATTGATGTCAACGGTGCCACACTTCAAAATAAAATTGAAAACCTACCCGTTTCCGAAATCCTCTCAGGAACAATTTCAGGTCCCGGACAGTCAGGGGTAGCGGCCAATATTTATAAAAGTGGTTATGCTGCTGGCTCATTTTACCTATTGGAACATATCGGATATGATGATAAAGGAGCTAACATCTTTAAGGATGTTAATAACGATGGGGTAATCAATAACAATGACCGTGTGATCATTCAAGGTGCAATTCCCAAATTTACCTACGGTTTTAATAGCCAGATGAATTACAAAAGCTTCGACTTCTCCTTTTCAATCATAGGCCAGTCGGGTGGTTATTTGGTAAATAATACGGGGTTAAATGCATTAAACATTAATAACCTGGCTTCAGACAGAAACGTTTCTACCCGTTATTTTAAATCTGGTGCCAATCCTGCAAATCCCCCTCAGCTTTCTACACTTTACTTAGAGAAATCGGATTTCTTAAGACTTAATTCGGCACGTTTGGGCTATAATTTTAAGTTCAACAAGCTGACCTGGCTTAATGGTTTAGGCATTTATGTTACCGGACAAAATTTATTTACAATCACTAAATACAGTGGTTACGACCCATTAATTAACAGTCCAAAAGCGAGTGGTGGAAACCAATCATTGGGTATAGATTATTCTAGCTATCCAACTGCAAAAACGTTTCTTTTTGGCGCAACTATAAAATTATAAAAATGAAAACAAACAAACTATTTAGAGCAAGAAATATCATATTTCTACTTGGAGCCTTGTTTCTTACCAACTGTACGAAATTAAACGAGGTTGTGCTTGATGAAGTATTAGGTGAAGATGCTTCCAATCCTGCGGGTGCTTTAGCGGCAGCTTACGACAGGTTGGGCGACGGAACCTTTGTAGATCATGGGGCGGTATTTTCATTACAGGAATATACAACAGACGAGGCCCTGCTGCCTACACGTGGAAGCGACTGGGGCGATGGCGGTAAATGGCGTTCTATGCATGAGTTTACCTGGGCGGCCGATAATCCGATTGTAACAGATAACTGGAATATGCTTACCAATGGCATCACCAGATCATTAACAGCTATAAAAGCAAACAGCACGGGTACCGGCGCACAAAAGGATCTTTTCCTTGCCGAAGCTAAAGGCTTATTAGCCTACTATACCTATACTACCCTTGATCTGTTTGGGCAAGCGCCTTACCGTGATCCAGCTAATGAAAATGCCCCGTTAGAAATTAGACAGGCAGCATCAGCAATAGACGGACTTATTACCGAGGTAGAGGGTTTAATTCCAAGTCTTGCCACGTTGGGAGAGCAATCCACTCATAACGGAAGGTTTACTAAAGAGGCGGCTTATGGATTATTAGCTAATATGTACCTTAACCGTGCAGTGTATAAAGATCGCTATGCAGCTTCCTTTAATTTTAATGAGAAGTCGGTAAACAGCAATGATACTGATATGGATAAGGTGATCTATTACACCTCATTATTGATCAACCCTGGTAAATTCCGTTTGGAAACCAACTATTTCGACAACTTCGCAATCAAAAATTCAGGTGGTTCTGAACTTATTTTTGTGGTGGTGCAAAAAATAGATTACATCAGAAACGGTTCTAATTCCTTTGCATATGTTGGTGTAGAGCGTAACCAAAAACCATCTCCTGCAAACAGAGGAACTAATGCAGCCTGTATCAGTCCGGAGTTTTATGCTACCTGGAATGGAAACCACGACGATCCAAGGTTTACCAGAAAGTACCAGTATAGCGATGGAACCTGGTTTATGAACGATGCAGTGGGTAGTGTTCCCGCATCAGATATTGTTCCTAAAAGCAATAACCTGCCATGGTTTCATTTCAATCGCGGTATCATGGTTGGGCCTCAGTATGGGCCTAAACTTAATGCTTCGGGTGGTTTTGAAATGACTGACAACGGAAGGATTAAAGTTTCTGAGCTTTACATGGAAAAAAGTACCGGTACACGTATGGATTTTACTCCTGAACTTAATTTTACTAACCCTACACAAGCTGTGTTTGCTCAAAACCAGATCAACAGGGGAGCGCGCGTATTTAAGTTTGAGTTTGACCCTGAAGAAGGAAACGGAACCAGCAATGTTGATATCCCCTTGTTCCGTTTAG
Source organism: Pedobacter sp. 10L46_2 (assembly GCF_056395165.1). Lineage (NCBI taxonomy): Bacteria > Pseudomonadati > Bacteroidota > Sphingobacteriia > Sphingobacteriales > Sphingobacteriaceae > Pedobacter > Pedobacter sp. 10L46_2. Next base: position 37,516 of record NZ_JBFTIZ010000077.1, on the reverse strand, counting down.
GCGTTATTTATACCATGAGGGCAGAAGCCTATTTCCGTAAAGGACAAACTGCCTTGGCATTAAACGACATCAACATTTTACGCACGTCAAGAAAAAGAGAATCGCTTTATGGAAATGCACCGGGTGTAGCGATAACATCGCTTGACGAGGCTGGTCTTTATAAAGAGATTGCTTTTGAAACGTATTGGGAAATGTTCAGAAGACCACAAATGATCCGCTTTGGAAAATATGAACTTCCTTTTAGTGCCAAGCCAACATCTCAGCCTACAAGAAGGATATTTCCAATACCTCAATCAACTTTAGATGTAACCAAGGCATTCCATCAGAATCAGGGATACTAAGGTTATTCAGTTTTTTTTAGGGTTGTTAGGGCGTAAAGTTGCCCCTGACAACCCTTTCTTGTATACTTTGGTTAAAGCTGGTTCGTCGCTTGTTTTACGCTTGTTCGAGAAAATGCACATTTTTACGAACTAAGAATGAGTAGGGGAGGTCAGAAATACGAACTATTGTGTTTATGGGATAAAAGGCCCGCCAGGCTCTCCCCATCCCCATTTGGGCATGGGTTCATCCGGATTTAATGCCACTTCCATTTCTGAAGAATTCAAAACAGCAATCCTGGTTCCCCATTCAATATAGGCTACAAATGCCGAGCGAAACTCAGGATCATCAGGTAAAGTAAGCTCGTCTGCAGTTTCTATAAGAAGCTGCACCCAACGTTTTCTATGGGTTTCTGTTAAATGTTTGCCAAGGTGTTTTTGAATCATTTTAAAGTGCGAACCTTCTTCGGAACTGTACATTTTAGGGCCACCAAAAACTTCGGCAATAAAATGTGCTACATGCAATTGATGATCGGCAGACATATGTTTAAAAATAGGTTCAAGAGTGTCATCAAGCAGAACTTTTTTATAAAAAGAACTCATAAGTTTCTCAAAAACAGGCATGCCTCCGGCCCATTCGTAAAGTGTTGGAATATTCTTTTCCATCTGTTTCTATTTTTTGATGATCAATATAAAGATAGATGAATCTAATTATATTCAAATGGCAGTTGGTCGCCAATTCTTTTGCCACCCCAAAAGCCCTGTATAAAAAAGCTTCTGTAATCAACATAGCTGCCTTTACTGTCTATTATAGCATTATCTAAAAACAGGCGCATRATAGAACCATCCTTCCCCATCATTTTTGTGATGGTACCATTTTGATCCTGGCTGTCAGCTTTCAAAGTATTCTCTTTATCAAAAACAATATATAGACGGGTTTTGAATTTCAACTGAATAAAATTGCTGTCAACAGTATTGATGTATTGCTCCATGTTTACCGGATTGGGAGCTAATTGTAATGGCTGATTGTTGTTCTTTATTTCAAGAGTAATAAAGCCCTCTTGCCTCAAATTGTTTTTATAGAGTGATCTTAAGTAATGCATGAGGGAACCCTGATACGCTTTTTTCCTGTTTTCAATCCAGGTGCTTTTTTCTTCTTCAGTACCTGCCAAATTTTCAAATACAGATTCCCCATCGTAACTTGTAACTCCTGTTCCCTTGTTGTAACGAAAGTTTCTGAGCAGGTATTTTATGCGGTAGCCCAGGCTTTTGTTTTCAATAATCAGGAAGTCATCTGATGTAGCCTCCAGTATTGTCTTGATGGTCGAAAAATCAATAATTTCGAGGTTTAGTATCTTGCATTTTTTTGCATTAGCAGACTCACCCAGGAAATTCTTAAGAAATATTTTTATGTTTTCTTTGCGCTGAGAGTCATCACCAATTACTACTTCACGCAGAACAGTTGTTTTTTCTTTAATATGAATATTTAGTGAAGCAGACTGGTTCTGGATAATTACATTTTGTTTTGTGGAAGCATAACCAATCATGCTCACAATTACCTGATAGGTGCCGGGTTTTATATTGGCAAATTTAAACTCGCCCTTTGCATTGGTTGCTGTACCTTTTTCAGAGCCATCAATAAACACAGTAGCACCTTGTATAATTTCCTCTTTTGCGTTAAATACAGTGCCGCTTATTGTAAAAGATTCCTGAGCTTTTAATGAACCTGCGGTAAGTAAAATAATGAAGATTAAACGTATAATTTGTTTCATAATTAATTAGTTAATTCATGAGCGTTTACCAACTGCTGCCAGCCCCGCCGCCTCCTGATGAGCCTCCGCTGCTGCTTGAAGAGCTGCTACTACTACTACTACTGCTGGAAGAAGAAGACCAGCTGCTGCTGCTGCCCGAAGAGGAAGATCCGCTTGAGGTTGATACTTTTGGGATGATAAACTTTGTCTTCTCTTCGTATTTGCAATATTGGCATAGATAATAGCTATAGCCGAAACCCTCATTTTCTGTGGTTGAAGCTTTATGGATAGCCCTTCGTTTATATAAAAAGGTATGAAAATGACATTTTGAGCATTCCTGGGCTTTAGATTCAGGATTCTTATAATCGAGTATCAGTTCTGTTTTACAAGATCTGCATACCCATACATCGTAATCTATGGAGTCAATTTGCTCTTCTATAATATTTCCTTTTAACAGGTATTGATCATCTTTTTCCTCATTTAGTATAATCATCTTATTGCTGCATTTTTCGCATGTCATTGGGCTTGATCGCAAAGTATGCAGCAGTTCAGTGTACTTATTCCAGTAGGATGTTAAAAATGTTGTAGGGAATGCTTTTCTGATGTATTGGGATGGCAAATGTGTTGATTGCCATGCCAGATACTGTTCGTGTGGTGTTTTATCTTTTAGGGTGGCAGTTAGCTTCCTGCCTAAAAAGTAGAAATGTAAGTTCACGTACGCCCATAGAAAGAAATAGAGTATTAGAATTGTTCTGATGTTATGCCATTCAAATGGCAGGTATATGTTCAATAAAATAACCAGGGTAACCGGTGCTATCCAAAGAAAATAGATCACAGGATTTTTTAGTCGCGGTATGCCTTTGTGTGCTGTTAACCGCTGACCAACCAACGAAGAAAATACAATATAAATGGCAAGGATTATGAGCAAAAGGAAATCAACAATGGGAGCGGCCCTTTGTTTTACCGGTGCTGTGAGGGCTTGTGGGGTGATATCATAAGGTTCTGAAATGCCAGGGTCAATAATAGCCGATGGGGCCTCAACCTCTGCAACTGAAGTGGTGTCGGGTGCTTGGTATATTGCATTGTTTTCGGTGGTGATGTGTTCAATAACCGCATCTACGCCTTTTTTTACTGCATTGTCATAGTCGTTCTGCTTGGCATAGGGAATCATGTAGTCTTGCTGGATTTTGTAACATGTTACATCAGGCAATATTCCTTCTAATCCATAACCTGTTTCAAACTCTATCCGGTGTTGGTCTTCAACTATAAATATAAGCAAGCCATTATTGGTTTTCTTGTCACCGATTTTCCATGAGTTGAATAACATTGTTGCAATTTCCTTGGGTACATTATCTCCAATAGTCTTGACAAATACCACATCAATATGTGCTTTCCCCGACTGGTCTAATTCCCTGAGTTTTTCATTTAATGTAAAAACAGTCTCGTCTGCAAGTATTTTGTCTGGATTGCTGACATATGATTCGTTAAGTGTTTTAGGGTCTGGGATGTTAAGAATTAATTTCTCTTTAGATTGTTTACACCCAATAAATATGGAGAGTAAAAGGATAAATGGCAGTAGTGTTGATGTTCTCATGAGCGTTTGTAGCGTTAAGTAAATATCTCTTTTTTTCTTTAAGTTTGAAATAGTAGTATCATGAATCATTTAAGGCCCTTACTGACTACATATGCATACAACATTACAGGATCCTACGAGGCTTCACTCGATATCGTACAAGATGCTTTTCTAAAATTCTTGCAGATAGATTCCAATGTTATTAATGAAAAAGCTTATTTGGTGCGTACAGTAATTAATTTGGCTATTAATTACAAGAAGCAAAATGAGCGGTTGCAACATGAGTATCCGGGAATATGGTTGCCGGAACCTATTGATACCAATGAGGCTGATTCTGCCCTGAGTAAAAAAGAGGTGCTTTCTTATTCCTTAATGGTGCTTCTGGAAAAATTAACGCCTCGCCAAAGGGGGTGATGTTCAGGAGCTGGAGTTGATGCTTAAGGCGGAGATCTCTGTGATTTCTGATGGCGGAGGAAAAGTACTGGCTGCTTTAAGGCCTGTTTTGGGTAGGGCTAATGTAATTAAGTTTTTAAAAGGATTGCAAACGAAATTCTTTGCCAAACGAACCTTTAAATATGGAGGGATTAATCATCAACCGGCAATGTTTCATTATGAAGATGGGGTGATGGTAAGTTGCCAGATATTTGTTTTTGAGCAAAATGAAATTGCTAATATCTTTTTTATCCGAAATCCAGATAAGTTGTCACGCTTTAGATATGCTGATTGTCTTTAAGAGAAAAAGAATATTTTATGTTACGAATTAGTCAGAACGAAATCCCGGAAGGGTTATTTAAAGCAATGCGACAGATAAAGGATTATCTCCGCAGTTCAGGAATTGATCCACTATTAATTGATTTATTGGATGTGAGAGTTTCGCAGATTAATGGCTGCGCATATTGTTTGGATATGCACTCGAAGGAAGCGGTACACAAAGGCGAAACATTACAGCGGCTGATCTCACTGCCGGTTTGGAGAGAAACAGACTATTATACCCCTAAAGAAAAGGCTGTATTGGCTTTTGCTGAAAGATTAACCAATCTTCAGGACGAAAAAGAATCAGATGATCTGCATGATGAGCTTAAAAAGCATTTTTCTAATGCTGATATTGCAAATCTTTCATTGGCGGTAGCCCAGATTAATTCATGGAACAGGCTGGTTAAGTCTTTTGGAACAATAGCTGGCACATATGAAGTGAAGTAATATTTTTTTTCATAGATTTATGCATTATGAACAAGTCTAACAGAAGAAAATTTATTGGAACCGCTGCAGCACTTGCAGTGGGGACAGCTGCAACCGCTATGCCGTTATCAAATATGAAAAAAAATTATCCGGTGGTACACCATGTGTTTTTCTGGTTGAAAAATCCAGATTCAAAAGAAGATCGTGATAAATTAGCCGCAGGCGTGAAAGCACTTTCGAAAATCCCGACTGTAAAAGAATTACATGTGGGAATTGTAGCCAGTACTGAAAAACGCGATGTTATTGATAGCAGCTGGGGGGTATCTGAACTGATGTTCTTTAGTGATCTTGAAGGTCAGGCAACCTATCAAACCCATCCGATACACCTGGAATTTATAAAAAACTACAGCCATTTATGGGAGAAAGTAGTTGTTTACGATGCAGTTGAGGCCTAAAATAGAATCGTTTTAAATATCATTTAGTAATTAGCTATTACATAAAGCATAAAGTAATTACTTAAGTTTGAAAGAAAAACCGTTATGAATTTTTATCACATCTTAAAGAGTGCACACTCAGGCTGGCGTTATCTCGTCTTAATTTTATTGGTATTGGCAATAGTAACTGCAATTGCAGGGTGGCTTGGAAAAAAACCATATACGGAAGGAAATAGGAAATTGAATGTGTTTACTTTAATATTTGTGCATATCCAAATTTTATTTGGTTTGATATTGTACTTTGTGAGCCCGCTGGTTGAAGCAGGAATAAGATATTGGAAAATGGAACATATTGCAATGATGATTTTTGCTGCCATTTTAGTTACTGTAGGCAATGCAAGGTCGAAAAGAGCAGATGATCCATCGGCCAAGCACCGCACTATTGCGCTGTATTTTGGACTGGGCTTAATCGTGATCATTGCATCAATTATACAGATGACTATGGCTGATCCGAGCCGTAGTTTTTTTGGAGTTTCATAAATTTCACAATTTAATTTTGTTTAGTAAGATTTATTTATATTTTTGTTGCACATGATTAACAATATACATACTTGGCAGTGGCGTGGTAATTCTGAAAAGAGTTTCGTCGCAACCTTGTGTACCTTATAGTTTATCAACCTAAACCAAACCACATTGTAAAACCCGACGTAACCACACGCCGGGTTTTTTTATGATCTGGCAATTTGAATAAATGAATTGAAAAAAATGTTATTATGAATAATTATATCATTAACACAACTTATAAAAAGAGACTTGCAGATACCACTACTCCGGTAAGTATTTACCTGAGATTGAGGGATGTATTTCCAAATACAATTTTACTGGAAAGCTCCGACTATCATAGTCGTGAGAACTCTATGAGTTATGTGTGTGCTGAACCTGTTGCAGGTATTATACTGCAAGATGGTGTGCTTTCTTCTTACTTTCCTGATGGACAGAAAGAGGAAAAAACGGAGTTTGTGCTAACCGAAGAAATAGATGCTTTTAAAGCTGCTTTTACACCGGACGTAATTGATGGCAACAGACATATTTCCAGTGGTTTGTTTGGCTATTTTACATGGAACGCTGTACAACATTTTGAAGATATAACCTTCACTTCTGAAACTCCGAAAGGCGAAGAGATCCCAACAATGCAGTACCATATTTACAGGTATATTATCGCCATTGATCATTTCCGTAATGAGATCACCTTGTTTAAAAACAGGTTCAATGGAGATGATAATGAGGACCTGGAAAAGATGGAATACATTATTCAGAACAAGAACTATCCGGAGTATAGTTTTAAGACGAATGGCGAAGAAAGTTCTAACCTGACAAATGAGGACTTCATGAACATGGTTGATAAACTTAAGAAGCACATATTGCGTGGTGATGTTTTTCAAATTGTTCCTTCACGGGCATATAACCAGTCCTTTTTAGGGGATGAGTTTAATGTTTACAGATGCTTAAGATCAATTAATCCATCACCCTATCTGTTTTATTTTGATTACGGAAGCTTTAAGCTTTTCGGTTCATCGCCAGAAGCCCAGATTACCATAAAGAATAATGTAGCTAATATTTTTCCTATTGCAGGCACTTTTAAACGCACAGGAAATGATATAGAAGACGCAGAACAAGCAAAAAAACTGGAAGAGGATCCTAAAGAAAGTGCTGAGCATGTAATGCTGGTAGATTTGGCCAGGAATGACCTTAGCAGGCATTGCAGCGGTGTTCACGTTAAATCTTTTAAAGAAGTTCAATACTATTCTCATCTGATCCACCTGGTTTCTAAAGTAAGTGGCAACCTGCAGGAAAATGTATCTGCATTTAAGGTTGTGGCCGATACTTATCCCGCAGGAACATTAAGCGGAGCCCCTAAATACAGGGCGATGCAGCTGATTGATGAGAATGAAGGTCTGGGAAGGAATTTTTATGCCGGGGCGCTTGGCTACATGGGCTTTAATGATGAGTTTAATCACTGCATCATGATCAGGACATTTATGAGTAAAAACAACCAGCTGCATTACAGAGCGGGTGCCGGTATTGTTGCCGACTCTATTCCTGAAAATGAACTGAACGAAGTAAATAATAAAATTGCTGCTTTGCGCAGGGCAATAGAAATGGCTACGCAAATTTAAGATGGAGAATAATAAGATCATGCAAAAGAAAGTTTTGGTTATAGATAATTACGATTCGTTTACTTATAACCTGGTGCATTTAGTAAATGAATTGGGCAGGGATGTTGAGGTGTGGAGGAATGATAAATTTGAACTTGCGGATGTTGAGCAGTACGATAAGATTTTGCTTTCGCCAGGACCAGGGATACCTGAAGAGGCGGGTTTGTTACTTGATGTAATCAAAACCTATGCGCCTACAAAGAGTATTTTTGGTGTTTGCCTTGGGCAGCAAGCTATTGCTGAGGCATTTGGAGGAAGTTTGTTAAATTTAGGCAGGCCTATGCATGGAATTGCTACACCAATTACGGTGTTGGATAAAAGTGAGCTTTTATTTAGGGATTGCCCGGATGTAATAAAAGTAGGTCGCTATCACTCATGGGTGGTAAGTAATAAAGGACTGCCTGATTGCTTTGTGGTTACGGCAACTGATGAAACGGACGAGATTATGGCCTTGAGCCATAAAACGCTTGATGTACGTGGTGTACAATTTCATCCGGAAAGCGTGCTTACTGAGCACGGAAAACAAATGATGCAGAACTGGTTAGAAAGTTAGATATGAATATTTTAGATAAAATTGTACTGAGAAAGAAGGAAGAAGTGGCTTTGGCGAAGCAGCATGTTTCTGTTAAACAGTTGGAGGCTGCACAGCACTTTAATCGCAGTCCGTATTCTTTTAAGGAGTTTTTATTAGCAGATGACCGTACCGGTATTATTGCTGAGTTTAAACGCCAGTCTCCATCTAAGGGTGTTATTAATGACAAAGTTACAGTTGCTGATGTCACTACGGCTTATGCTTCGGCGAGGGCTTCGGCATTGTCGGTATTAACTGATACTGATTTCTTTGGAGGTCACCAACGAGATTTGCTGGAAGCGAGGGCTGCGAACAAAGTTCCTATTCTTAGAAAAGATTTTATGATTGATGAATATCAGATCCTCGAGGCAAAAGCCTGGGGTGCTGATATCATTTTATTAATTGCTGCTATCCTTACTCCGCAGGAAATTGCTACGCTAGCGGGCACAGCGAAGGGTTTAGGCCTTAATGTGCTGTTGGAAGTACATAATCAGGAAGAGCTTGAAAGGAGCATTTGTACGGATCTGGATGCCATAGGCGTGAACAACAGAAACCTTGCTGATTTTACAGTAAACATTCAGACTTCGTTTGATCTTGCAGATCAGATTCCTGCTGATTTTATGAAGATATCTGAAAGTGCCATCAGCGAAACTTCTACAATTAAATTGTTAAAACAAGCCGGGTTTAATGGCTTTTTAATTGGCGAAAACTTCATGAAAACTGAGGATCCGGGACTTGCAATCAGAGAGTTTGTCAGTGAATTGATCTCGGTATAACTTTTGTATCTTTGTACTTTACATGGGAAAACAGAAATATTACGACACGGCACTTAAGCCGGAACGGGCAGTACTTGTAGGAGTAATCAGGCCTGGTGAAAAGCCAGATGAAACCAGGGAATACCTGGATGAGCTTGCTTTTCTGGTAGATACGGCAGGTGGTGTGGTGGAACATGAATTTACACAGAAGATGCTTAAGCCTGACCGTGGAACTTTTGTAGGTACAGGGAAACTTGAAGAAATACAGGCTTACGTAAAGTCTGAAGAGATAGATATGGTTGTTTTTGATGATGAGCTTTCACCATCACAACTAAGAAATATTGAACGGGAATTACAGGTTAAAATATTAGATCGGAGTAACCTGATCCTTGATATTTTTGCCAGCAGGGCACAAACTGCACAGGCTAAAACTCAGGTTGAACTGGCACAATTACAATACTTATTACCCCGACTTACCCGCTTATGGACTCACTTAGAGCGCCAAAAGGGTGGTATTGGTATGAGAGGTCCGGGTGAAACTCAGATTGAGAGTGATAGAAGGATGATCCTTGAAAAGATTGCTCTTTTAAAAAGCAGGCTGAGCCAGATTGATAGACAAAATGAAACGCAAAGAAAGAACCGTGGACAACTGATAAGGGTTGCTCTTGTTGGCTATACGAATGTAGGGAAATCAACGATTATGAATATGCTTTCTAAATCGGAAGTGTTTGCCGAAAACAAACTATTTGCCACATTGGATACTACAGTAAGAAAGGTGGTTATTGAGAATTTGCCGTTTTTATTATCAGATACAGTAGGGTTTATCAGAAAGTTACCTCACCATTTGGTAGAATGTTTTAAATCGACATTGGATGAGGTACGTGAAGCAGATGTATTGATCCACGTTGTGGATGTATCGCATGCTAACTTTGAAGATCAGATCAATGTGGTGAATGAGACCTTAAAAGATCTTGGCGCGAGGGATAAAGAGACCATCATGGTATTTAATAAAATGGACGCTTACGTAAGCCCTGAGCCTGATCATGAAGATGAGGAAAGAGCCGTGCTTACGCTTGATGATTTTAAGCGTAGCTGGATGGCAAATCATAATGCCCCTTCTATATTTATATCTGCCCTGCACAAAGAGAATTTAGAGGAATTTAAACAATTATTATACGATAAAGTTGTTGCTTTGCATACCGAGCGCTATCCTTATGATAAGCTGTTATATTAATTAATGCCGTTAAAGAAGAAAGAGAAAAATTATGGAAAGTAAACGTCAACAGAAATTTGCCGGGGTGATACAAGAGGAATTAGCTGCTATCTTTCAGCGCGAAGGCTCTGCATATTTACCCAATACACTGGTTACTATTACTAAGGTTCGCGTTTCTCCGGATTTGGCGGTAGCAAAGGTTTATTTGAGCTTTTTAAACACAAACAATACCACCTTGTCTGTTGCTGAGGTGAATTCACATTCAAGTGAGATCAGGTATAAACTGGGTGCACGTATTCGCCACCAGGCTCGTGTAATCCCTACCCTTACCTTCTTCTTAGACGATACCAATGAGTACGTAGAGCATATGGATAAGTTATTCGATAAAATATCCAGAGACCGTAAGGAGACGGATGAACAAGCCGATTGATCTTGTAGCTGCCTTAAATAGGAGTGATATCATAATTGGTAAAGTAGTTGATTTTGATCCTGCTCAGGATTTGTTGTATCCGTTTGACCTTACAGCGGCAAACAAAGAACTCACAAACGATATTTTAGATGATACCGACGTTTTTACTAGCTGGGTTGAAGATAAACTTCGTTTAAATAATTGCAGGTACGGTATCGGTGGGTATAATGAACATAGGTCTATCTATGCACGCAGTGCTCATTTTGATACAGGCGAAGAACCCAGAAGGCTGCATTTAGGTGTAGATATATGGGGGACTGCAGGAACACCTGTTTACAATTTTCATGATGCAGTAGTACATAGCTTTAAATTCAACAATAACTTTGGTGACTATGGTGGAACCATTATTCTGAAATATGTTTTGGGAGATGTGGTAATTCATGCCTTGTATGGACATTTGAGTGTGGAATCTTTACAAGGGCTGGAAGAGGGAATGTTTATTCCTGCCGGTACGCGATTTGCTGCTTTTGGTACAAAAGAAGAAAATGGTTACTGGCCCCCGCATTTGCACTTTCAGCTGATATTTAATATGCAGGCTTTAAAAGGTGATTATCCAGGTGTATGCCAATACACGAAAAGAGATATTTATCTAAAGAATTGCCCCGATCCTGCAGTAATTTTAAAGTACACATTTTAATCGGCTTTGGTTTAAAATACGTAAATTGGTATATGTCAAAGATTCTTTTAGCATTATTTCTTTTGTTGGGGCTAAATGTTAAAGCCCAGCCAACTTTAAAAGGTGGACTGGAATCTTTTGTGATGAACAATAAGGTTTATCCCCGATATTCACTACAAAATTGTATTGATGGAAGTGTTACCATAAGCTTTAAATTGAATAAAGCAGGAGAAGTCTATTTCTCTAAGATTCAAAAAGGCATAGGGACAGATCTTGATGACGAGGCCCTAAGGTTGATCAGATTAAGCAGTGGTAAATGGATAGTTCCTGCTGATCATGATACTACGATATCTGTTGTGGTACCAATAAACTTTAAGTTGTCTGGAGATGATTGCCAGAATAAAAGCCAGAAAGATATAAAACAGGCTATAGAAACCTATAAAACCAATGTAGGTATGACAGATGCAGTGCTCAATTTTTACAGGCATAAGGCAACAGGTAAGTTTACTGCTGACGAGGAGCGAAGGATTGTAGCGCTAAAAACAAGCCTTGGCTATGATGAAGAGTATATGAAAATGCGGATAAATGACGGGCTGAAAAAATTGAAACAGAAAGACAGGCAAGGTGCATGTGAGGATTTTATGTTTGTGAAGAACATGGGGTTTGATCTGGCAGATGAGCAAATAGCGCAATACTGCAATTAAACAATAACATTAATTGCCGCAGGAATTATGTTGGCTTCAATTCTGCTTACCTTACCCATATATTCCCCATCGACCTGAAAATGCGCTTTATGTTTTGTTTTTATGTTGAGACTGGTGATTTGAAAGGCTTCAATATTCTTAGGGTTTAAAGCCAGGTTGGTAAATCGTAGTTTTAAAATCTCCATCACGGAATATTCTTTTACCAGAATTACTTCAAAAAAATCATCGTCCAGTTTTCCATCAGGGTTAATTTTAACGCCTGTGCCATACATGGTGGCATTTGCTATAACCACCATAGCTGCTTCTGAACGGATAGTTTTGTCTTTTACCTTAATCAGTACCTCCATTTTATGATGACTCCATAGTGCTTTCCAGGCGGCTTTAGTGTATCCCCACATTCCACGCTGCGGAAGGTCATTAAATTTTTTAACGAGGTAGGCATTAAAACCAATATCGGCAAGGTGAATACATAACTCACCGTTTACCATTATGACATGTATTTTTTTTGGCTGCCCGTTCACTGTCATATCTAATGATTCCTTAATGGTTGTGGGAATGCCTAATTCCTTGGCCATGCCGTTTGCAGATCCGGCAGGTATAATACCCATAGGTGTATCTGTTTGGAGCAAACACTCGGCAATCAATTTCACAGTTCCATCGCCACCAACGGCTATCACACGGTCTGCATTTGCACTGGCTATTATTTCCTTAAGTTTTTCGAAAGAACAGTTTAATGGCAGCTCATAAATCTCGGCAGTATGCGGTAGCGATTCAAAATATGCGCTTATTGCATCGGCAAAATTGATCTCACCATTTCCAGATCCCGGATTCACGATAAACAACAATTTCAATTGGACGGATTTTTCTCCCATTACATTTTCTTTAATATCACAAACAACTTTAGTATTACTCTGTTTTAATTATTAATGAATAAATCTGTAAGTGTTAAGGTATACCATGGATACGGACACACACATAACCTTGTGGTATATGGTCATGTTTTTAAATTTAGGGCCAAAACGATGCAGGGTTTTAGTAATAATTTATTCGTTAACATTATCCATTTGTTAAAGTTATTTGTACTAAAGCCATACCCTCATGTACAGGTAAGACTCACTTTTAATGGGCAGGAAGTATACCGCAAAACTGAATACGATGGCTTTTTTAAGTTTGAGTGGTCGGCCAATGAAAACGTGGATGCAGGATGGCATGGGGTAAAGATTGAGGCTTTAGATAAGGATGGAAAAATACTGGCAATAGGGCTAGGTCAGGTGTTTGTACCTCACATTACTCAGTTTGCTTTTATTTCTGATATTGATGATACGGTGATGGTGTCTCATTCGGCAACTATCAGAAGAAGACTTAGAGAGCTCTTTATTAAAAACCCAAGAACACGAAAAACGTTTAAAGGTACATACACGCACTACACCGCCCTGGCAATTTCACATACCACGGCAGATCAGCCTAATCCCTTTTTCTATGTATCTAGCAGCGAGTGGAATTTATACGATTATCTGGTAGAGATTTTTAGCTATAATAAGTTGCCTGATGGCGCCTTCCTATTGAATCAGATTAAGCAGTGGAGGGATCTTATTAAAACGGGTAAGACCGGACACGAAGGGAAATTGATAAGGGTGATGAGAATTCTGGACGCTTTCCCAAATCAAAAGTTTGTCTTTTTTGGAGACAATACACAGAAGGACCCGGAAATATATACTGCTATTGCAGAGAAATACCCTAAAAACATTGCGGCTGTTTACATCAGAAATATCCGTAAGGATATGGAAGAGCCAACCAGGGCATTATTGAAAAGAATAGAGGCACAAAATATCCGTACCTGTTTATTTGAAAACAGTGTGGATGCAATTGAGCATTCTAAAAAGATAGGGTTGATTGCAGATTAGCTTATCGATTTTCCAAATGGAGAAAAGGCAAGATTCATTAATTTAAAATGTTGTCGGCCAAATGGAATACCTATAATAGTAATGCAGAACAAGATGCCAAAGAAAAGATGGGTAAGTGCAATCCAGAAGCCTCCAAATATTAACCAGATGATATTCATTACGGTTGATAAGCAGCCAGTATTGGAAGAGGTGTCGGTTATTTTAACACCAAAAGGAGCAAGGCCAACAAAGGCAAACTTGAAGCATTGTATTCCGAATGGGATTCCCACAATAGTAAGACATAGGATAAGACCACCGATTATATATTCGAAAAAAATAAATATTCCGCCAAAAATGATCCAGATGATATTGCCTATTAAGTTCATGTTACGCTTTTTATTATGATGAAATATAGGAAGATTAGTTACATTAAACCTAATGTTTTATTATTGTAAATGGTTTTTAGACTACCAGAAGATGAGATTGTTTTTCCTAACCCAGCTTTGGCTGATCCCGATGGATTGCTTGCTGTAGGTGGAGATTTGAGCATTGAAAGATTGCTTTTGGCTTATCACAATGGTATATTTCCGTGGTTTAGTGATGATGATCCGATTTGTTGGTATTCGCCACATGAACGTTGTGTAATATATCCTGCTGAAGTGAAGGTCAGTAAAAGCATGGCTAAAGTTCTTAAATCAGACGTATTTGTGGTAACCTTTAACAAAGCATTTCGGGAGGTGATAGTTAACTGCGCAAAGGTGGGAAGAAAAGATCAGCCGGGCACGTGGATTACTCAGGAAATGCAGGATGCTTATATTAGTTTGCATGAAAAGGGCTATGCTAAAAGTGTAGAAGTATGGAAAGATCATGTATTGGTAGGAGGGTTGTACGGCGTGGAAGTTGGCGATGTTTTTTGTGGCGAAAGTATGTTTAGTTTGGTAAGTAATGCCTCAAAAACTGCACTGATATGGCTGTGCAAAACCGATAGGTTTAAACTAATAGACTGCCAGCTGCCCAATGATCATCTGATGAGTTTAGGGGCGGAAATGATTTCGCGCAAGCAATATGAGGAATTCCTGAAAGATTAATTCAGAATCTCTTTGATGTCTTCCTTACTTAAGGATTTGAAGAAACTTTCTTCTGTGGTAATCAAAGAACTGGCTAATCGTTTTTTACGGTTTTGTAGTGCTAGTATCTTTTCTTCTACTGTATCTTTTGCAATGAATTTATAGATAAACACTTTCTTCTCCTGGCCTATTCTGTGTGTACGATCTATTGCCTGTTGCTCTACAGCGGGGTTCCACCATGGATCAAGAATAAATACGTAGTCTGCCTGGGTTAAGTTTAAACCTACGCCACCTGCCTTAATAGAAATTAAGAATACCTTTAATTCAGTGTTTTTCTGGAATTCGGCGACAATTTCTCCGCGGTTTTTGGTTGATCCGTCAAGATAAGAAAAGGAGATGCTTTCTTTTTCGAAATAGGCTCTGAAAATATTCAGGTGCTTTACAAACTGCGAAAAGATAAGAACCTTATGCCCACCCTTAAGTACATTATCTAGGGTATGGATTACATTTTCGAATTTACCTGAATCAGAGGCATAGGTGTCGTCTATCATGACAGGATGGTTTGCCAGTTGACGTAATGCTGTTAAGCCCTGCAAAAGCTGTACTTGCTTTTTTGCATAAGTGCCATCATCCATACTGCTTAGCAGATCGTTACGATAGGCAGATTTTGTTTTTTCATAATATGCGGCCTGATCCTCACTCATATCGCAATAAAACACCTGTTCCGTTTTGGAAGGCAGCTCGGCCGCAACCTGTTCTTTTGTACGGCGTAAAACAAAGGGCTTTATAATGGCTTGCAGCTTACGGGCCTTTTCTTCATCCTTCCTTTTCTCGATGGCCTGAACATATTCTTCGTTAAAGAATGATTGCGT
>NZ_JBFTIZ010000077.1:0-21881 GCF_056395165.1 Pedobacter sp. 10L46_2 | reverse complement strand
GATTGCGTACCCAGGAGACCAGGGTTTAAAAAGGTAAGCTGAGTCCAAAGGTCGCTTACAGAGTTTTCGACAGGAGTACCGCTCAGTATTAGTCTGTATTTAGATTTTAAGGCCTTAACTGCTTTAAATGATTTTGACGAAGGGTTTTTTATATTCTGGCTTTCATCTAATATGATGTAGCTGAAATAGAAATTTTTAAGAATATCTATATCAACACGGGTAATTCCATAAGTTGTAATAACGATATCATACTTCGCAAAAATACTTACATCTTTATCTCTTGTAGTTCCGGTATGTGAATGTATTTTGAGCTTAGGTGTAAACTTTTTGGCTTCATTTAACCAGTTGTAAATTAGGGATGTTGGCATAACAATTAAAGAAGTGCCATGAGTTGAATTTTGCTCATTTTCTTCTTTAAGCTTTTGCAGCATTGCCAGTGTCTGGATGGTTTTACCCAAACCCATATCATCTGCTAAACACCCGCCGAAATTATACTCACGCAGGAAACTAAACCAATTGTAGCCAGCCTTTTGATAACTACGCAGGTCGCCTTTAAAATGGACCGGCATCTGGGTGTCGGCAATGTTCTCGAAATCATTTAATCTTTCAAGTTTACGGCTTAAGGTTATATTGGCTATGCTGTCCTCTGCCAGTTCATTGATGAGCCCTATATGATGTTTCTTTAGGTGTAACGATTTGCCTCCTTCTGATAAGCTGAAAAGGCTTCCATACTGAGAAAACCACTTTTCCGGAATAATAGCAATGGTGCCATCAGGAAGCGTAAATTCCCTCTTTTTGTGAAGTATGTGTTGTTTAAGAGATAGAAAGGGTACCGGAAAGATACCAAAGTATACTATGGCATTGATGTCAAACCAATCATTATCTTCCTTAATCTCAAAATCTATTTTATTGGCAGCAAAGAGAAATTTCTTTGCTCCGGTGTGTTGCTCTATTTCAAAGCCAAGGTTTTTTAAACCTTCTATGTGTTCATTTACCCAATTGATGATGGCATAAGATTGATCTTCATCATGGTTGCCCGAAACTTCGAGGTTGTGAAAAAGAGCACTGGTTTTCTTTAAGCCAAGACTTAGCAGTGTATCAAATTTCTGTTTCTCAAATGCAGTATCTCTTTTTATACGGGTAAAAATGTAGTTGTCGTCATCTTTGGCAAGACGAACGGTTACCTTTTTTTCGTTGCCCATAGCAAAAGCATATTCCCCGTATTTAAAGTAGAGCTGAAGCTGAGAAACTCCCGATTCTACATAAATAACTTTTAGCGTAGGCGTTGGATCATGCTTTTCGGTTTTTATATCAAAGCCTTCGGCATAAACATGGTATTTTTCAATAAGAGGGCAAACAAATTTTTCAAAATAGGTTTCCTCGGTTGTCTTTGGTATGGTAATGTAGCGCTTGTTTAAAAAGGGAAGCAGTTTTTTCCCTTCAATATCCTGCTCAAAGAAATAGATCATATCGTTAAGTAATAACCATGCTGGCTGATTACTTATAACCTGAGCATCCTTGAACATGAAATCGATTCTTAATCCCTGGTATTTTATAGTAGGGAAATAGCGAGTTTCAATATTATTACGTCTAAAATGGAACAGTACTGTAGAAGGCTCCAGTGCAATATCTATTTTTCGCTCTGCAGGCCAGCCATCATTATCCATTAAATATAATGAACCCTCCGCTTTGAGGGCTTCCAGAACTTCAGATAGTTTCTTCTCAATTTTTGGGCGAACAGTTTCATAGAATTTATCGTTAAAAAACTTGCTAAAGAACTCTCCCGGTCTTATCGCTTTCTTATGATACTTTTTTATGATAAAGTCCTGCTCTGTTTCATCAAGGATTTTGATAAGCTTAAAATCATTATCTGTTAAACGTTTCGCAAACTCTTTAGCAGTATGTGAGAACAGACGCTGATAAGTAAGAGAGAAATCGCCCTGCGGATTTAACTGAACCATATGAGGTTCGATTAAATATCCGAAATACGCGTGTTTACACAATGAGTATACAATTTTGCAGGGCTTGGTACTATCTACGCGTAACATTGACTAAAGATTAAAATAATCGGAGGATAAGCATTTAAAAATCTTTAAACATACGTCAAATTGAAGTTCTTTTCAAATGGAATCTCATAATATGGCTGAATTTTTATAAAATGATGTATCAGCCTTTCGGTCTTCTAAGGATGGAAGAGATAATAGTTAAATTGTGGAGACATATTGATGCATTTCGATCATGTTCTGGCAATCGAATACCTGAAGTCATAATTTGACCAGAAAAGCATGCATCTTCCAAACGTACCATGATAAAACCTTTTTATTGCTTTTCCCAAGTGGGAACACTGTTTTGTTGCTTCAATTTTCGAATTAAAGGTTAACGATTTGTGGAAGTGTAATTGGATTTTTGGCAATAGTAGAATAATTTTTGAAAGCATCATTTACTCTTTAGGGGATTGATTAAAAAAAGATTCATATTATAATTTAATTATTTTGAATGGACGCTTTGTTTTGCTAATATTTTTAGTAATTTAGGGTTGTGTTTGGCAGTTAACTAAACCCCTTCCATAAATATTAATTTCTGCATAGGTGAAAACAATATACAAGACATATCTCTTTGCTTTACGGCCTACAAAAGAGCAGGAAGATCTACTGAATAAGCATTTGGGATGCGCCCGATTTGTATTTAACCACTTCCTTAACGAAAGAATTGAACAATACAAGGAAGAAAAAAAGTCTTCTAATTATTATCAGCAGGCGGCCTCAATGACACAATTAAAAAAGAAAGTGGAAACCCAATGGCTGAAGGAAGTGAATAGCCAATCCCTTCAGGCCGCTTTACGAAACTTAGATACTGCTTTTTTAAACTTTTTTCGGGGTCATGCCAGGTTCCCACGATTTAAAAGCAAGCGAAAGAGAAACAGCTTTGCTGTACCACAATTTGTTGTGGTACATGACCACAAAGTGTATTTCCCAAAATTCAAAGAAGGCATAAGGCTAATTGAGCATAGGGAAATTAAAGGTGAGGTAAAACATTGCACGATAAGTAAAACCCCGACCGGTAAATTCTTTGTGTCTATACTATGTGAAGTACTATACATACCCATCCAACCAACAAGTAAGCATGTCGGGATAGATCTCGGCGTCAAGGATTTTGCGATTACTTCGGATGGTATTAGATTTAAAAATAATCATCATTTAAAACAATATGAAAGCGCATTAGCCACAGCACAAAAGCACCTTTCAAGAAAAGTAAAAGGATCAAACAGCAGAAACAGACAGCGTTTGAAAGTTGCGGCAATCCATGAAAAGATTACCAATACCAGACTTGACCTGCTACATAAAGTATCTACACAGATAACCAATGCGTACGATACGATATGTATTGAAGACCTAAATGTAAAAGGAATGATGGCAAATCATAAACTGGCAAAGCATATTGCAGATGCAAGTTGGGGAACTTTTGTCAGGTTACTGGAATACAAATCGGATTGGAATAACAAGCGCATAATAAAAATAGGCCGCTTCTATCCATCAAGCAAAACTTGTAACCAATGTGGATATATTCACCATAAACTAAAGCTTTCTGAAAGATCATGGACCTGTCCAAATGGACACACGTTAAACAGGGACATAAACGCCAGTAAAAATATCCTTGAACAAGGATTAAGAATTATGGGGGCGGAACTCTCCCATTACACGGATGGAGACTTAAATCAGACTTCTGTAAAAGAAGCGTAGGTCTAAGAAGTTCGAAGCACACAAATCTCTATTCCGTGTGTAGTTCACAATGGGTTCGTCGAGGGAATCAGACCGTTGGTCGTGAGTTAACTTCTGATGGTATAAAAGAGCTGGATTGGCTGAAACGTTTGCTGCAAATGAGGGTCTTAATAACAAAAACGCCTACAAAAACCCTAAAACTCAAAAATATGAAAACTCTAGCAAAAACATTATTCGCCTCAGCCTTGACAGCTATCTTTATGACTTCAACAGCTATGACAACATTCGCCACCAGAATTGATAAACAGCCAGTTGAATCTGCTGCTCCAATGACCTTTAATAAGGTGAAAGTGAGTGGAAATGTAAAAGTTATTTTGGTGCAAAGCAAAAGAGAGCACATAGAAGTAATAAATGGAGATTACAATCCGGATAAAACCTCTATTAAAAGACTTGGATATACTTTAATTATTAATTCAACAGAAGCTAATCGTGTAACTGTTTTGGTTTCAGTAAATGATCTGCAGCGTATAGATGCCTCAGATAAGGCTATTGTGAAAACTGATGGTAAGTTTGATGTTAAATATCTTCAGGTATTCTTAAAAGATGATGCAAAAGCCACCGTTAAAGCAAATACTGAAAGTATGTATACTTACATAAAAGATCATGCTGATTTGAAATTAAGCGGTACAACTGCAGATCACAACTTAGTAAAAGACGATATTTCTAAATTAGATACAGATCACCTGGTAGCTTTAAAAACAACAACAACTCCATTGAATCAGATAATGGTTGCAGCCAACAAAAAGAATTAAAAAACAATTCTACGGTATAAAAAAAGCAGCTGGAATGTAACCCGCTGCTTTTTTTATGCAATGATATTTTAAAGATCAAATTTGATTCCCTGAGCCAGAGGAAGCGTATTTGAGTAGTTTATTGTATTGGTTTGTCTGCGCATGTAAGCTTTCCATGCATCGGAACCACTCTCGCGACCACCGCCTGTTTCTTTTTCACCACCAAAGGCTCCGCCTATCTCAGCACCTGAGGTGCCAATGTTAACATTGGCAATACCGCAATCGGAGCCCTGAGCAGATAAAAATTGTTCTGCTTCCCGAAGATTAAGCGTCATTATTGCCGAGGATAAACCTTGAGGTACGCCATTCTGTAAAGCAATAGCTTCGTCCAATGTTTTGTATTTTATCAGGTATAGAATTGGAGCAAAGGTTTCATGCTGAACGATTTTGTAATCATTTTTTACTTCTGCAATGCATGGTTTTACATAACAGCCACTGGTATAAGCCGGCCCTTCTAAAACGCCTCCTTCTACTATGAATTTTCCACCTTCGGTTTTGCATTTTTCAATGGAATCAAGGTAGCTGGCAACCGCATCAGTGTCGATTAACGGACCAACGTGATTTTGCTGATCGAGAGGATCGCCAATACGCAATTGACCATAAGCCTTTACCAGTTTTGCAGTAAACGCATCGTAAACACTTTCATGGATTATTAACCTGCGGGTAGAAGTACATCGCTGACCAGCTGTTCCTACAGCTCCAAAAACAGCACCGATTAAACTCATATCTAAATCTGCGTGCTCAGAGATAATAATGGCATTGTTGCCCCCTAGCTCCAGTAAGCTTTTTCCTAAGCGAGCACCAACTGCTACAGCAACTGCTTTTCCCATTCGGGTAGAGCCTGTGGCTGATATTAAGGGAACACGACTGTCATTTGTCATGAGCTCGCCCACCTCCTTATCTCCAATAATTAGATTGCAAACGCCTTCGGGAATGTCATTTGCTTTGAAAACATCAGCAATAATATGCTGACATGCAATGGCCGTGACAGGTGTTTTTTCTGATGGCTTCCAGATGCAAACATTGCCGCAAACTAAGGCCAGAGCAGCATTCCAGCTCCAAACAGCTACGGGGAAGTTAAAAGCAGAAATGATACCGACAATTCCTAATGGATGCCATTGCTCATACATACGATGGCTTGGGCGCTCAGAATGCATTGTTAAGCCATAGAGCTGACGAGACAAGCCTACTGCAAAATCGCAGATATCTATCATTTCCTGTACCTCGCCAAATCCTTCCTGTAGACTTTTACCCATTTCATAAGAAACCAGGGTGCCCAGGTCTTCCTTGTTTTTACGAAGCGCATCACCAAACTGTCGCACGATCTCACCACGCTTTGGGGCCGGTAAGCTGCGCCAGAATAAATAAACCTCTTCTGCTTTTTTTATTACTGTTTCATAATTTTCGGCACTGGCAACCTGTACGCTCGCTATCTTATTACCATTAACCGGGGAATCGCTGTTAAGTATTTTGGCATCTGATGAAGCTCCCCATTGATTACCTGTACTGTAGGCCGGATTTAAATCCAGTATGTTTAGGTTTTTTAAAACCTGGCTGATATTATTCTGCATAACTAAATAGTTTATAGGCAATTCTCTTTTCTCCGTGTATCAACAATATAGATGATCTTCCAGGTGGTTTTATCTTTAAACAGCTGGAAGGAATTAACACCGCAATGGCTAAATTTATTGTCAATATAGAACTTGTAATCTGTCCACACGCTGGCAAGATTCCCATCTATCAAAATTTTTGTAAATACAATTCGTTCATCATATTTTTCTTTGTGTGGTGTTCCTGTAAATTTGACAAAATCGGCGACCTTCTCATCACTTAATTTAAATTCCCCGTCTTTGGATTTATGGATGGTCTGCATAATTGCATTATTTGCAAAGGTAGCACTTACCATCGCGCTATCGGTATTTCTCATACCTTCAAACAATTTGTTTATAGTGCCTTTAACAAGGTCTTCTTCATGTTGCTGGATTTGGGCAGAGGTGTTAAATACCGTTGTAAGAAAAACAATAATCAGAAAGTTACATTTTTTCATTTTCATGAACTGTTGCATAAAGGGTTGATGTTTTCGTGACGGGAATATTACCCGTCTTAAAATAAAGTTACGTTATTTTGTATTGAATTAGGACCAGAACCCTTGTTTCATTCTCTATCTTGCTAAAACATTCTGAGGGTAGATGTTTAGGCTAACTATTATTATTTCAGTTGTTTATGGGCAAGGGTGTGTGTATGTTGAAAATTATTTGGTTAGTACTACTAATAATTGTTGTAAACTTATAATGTATTTTTAACACAGGGATCTGTTCTTTAATTATTTGATACATGGAAGAGGAATTTTATTTTGATTTTAGCGATGATGCGCAACGTTCAGTAGAGCGTTACGAAGAGATGATACGTAATCAGGATCAGTACTTTTTTGATGCCCAGGCTTTTGAAAATATTATTGATTACTACATTGAAAAGAACGACCCCGTAAAGGCATTGCAGGTAATAGAATATGCGTTAAATCAGCATCCTTATGCCGCAGTATTCCTGGTTAAGCAGGCTCAGCTGTTGTTTGTTACTGACCAAACCGAGCGTGCATTTTTAGCACTGCAGAAAGCAGAAATGCTTGAAGCATCGGAAGCAGAAATCTATATCCTTAGGGGGAATATCTATAATAGCCCCTTATTCCTACGCTGCATGGTACAATCTTGCAAATTCTTATCACAAATTGGATCTTTTTGAAAAAGCAATTGATGCGTATGATTACGCCATCCTGATTAAGGATAACTTTGCATCTGCTTACTATAATAAAGGAAATGCTTTAGTTCAACTTGATCGTTTTGCAGAGGCTATAGAGGTTTATAAGCACACTTTTGAATACGAAAAACCCAATGCCGACACCTATTGTGCAATTGGGGAATGTTACGAGAAGTTGGAGCGTATGGACGAAGCGAGATCCTACTATAAAAAATCTGTAAAGATGGATCCCAAGATGGCTGATGCCTGGTTTGGGATAGGAGTAACGCTTAATTTTGAAGAACGTTTCTTTGAGTCACTTCATTTTTACAAAAAAGCAATTGAGCTTGATGAGGAGAATCCCGACTTCTGGTTTGCAATGGCAGATGCTTATTATAAACTGGGTCAGATAGAGCAATCTGTTGAAGCTTATTACAAAGTTCTTGAATATAATCCGGTGGATGTTGAAGCCTGGTTGGATTTTTCGACAGTTCTATATGAACAAGGTAAATTGCTTGAAGCCTCTGAAACCATTGCTGATGCTATAAAAAACAATCCTGATGCAGCAGAGCTCTATTATAGGATGGTAGCTTACTTGTTTGCCTTAGGAGAAAAGAACGACGCTTTGTTATATCTTGAGACCGCATTGGCCACAGATCCAGATAAACACTACATATTATTTGAATATTTGCCCCAATTACAGGAGAACGGTTCGATACTAGAAGTAATCAATCGTTATTTAAAATAAAAGATCGGACAGTTTTTATTAGTTATGCTGATGAAAACTGTCCGATTTTTTTTCACCTTTGTGAACAATATGAATTACCCATTGAATAATATACCCGAACGACCTGTAAAACCTAGGAACAAAGGAATTACGATGGTTATGGATAAAGGGCTAAGCTTAAGACAAACAGAAGACTTTATAGACGTTGCCGGAATACATACTGATATAGTAAAATTAGGCTGGGCTACTTCTTTTGTAACGCCGAACCTGAAAGAGAAATTGGCTATTTATAAGTCTGCAGGTATTCCTACCTACTTTGGCGGTAYGTTGTTTGAAGCCTTTATTATCAGAAATCAGTTCGATGATTACTGTCGCGTGCTGGAGCAGTTCGATATGGAATACGTAGAAGTTTCTGATGGTTCAATCACTATTGAGCATGATTTGAAATGCGAGTTTATTCAAAAATTATCTAAGCAGGTTACAGTAATCTCAGAAGTAGGGTCTAAAGATGCGGCTAAAATATTTGCTCCGTATAAATGGATTAAACTTATGCAGGCCGAAATAGAAGCAGGATCGTGGAAAGTGATAGCTGAAGCCAGAGAAGGTGGTAACGTAGGTATTTACAGAGGATCTGGTGAGGTTAGAGAGGGCTTGGTTGACGAGATTCTTACTCAGATTCCAGAGGAGACAATCATTTGGGAAGCTCCTCAAAAGGAACAACAGGTATGGTTTATTAAGCTGCTTGGTTCAAATGTGAATCTTGGAAATATAGCTCCGGCTGAGGTTATACCTTTAGAAACCATTCGTTTAGGCCTTAGAGGAGATACGTTTGATCATTTCCTGAATTTGGCGAAGTTGTAATTTTATAAATATAAATATTACCCTTTAATTATAACTTACAGAATGAGAAAATTTGGGTTAATCGGTTTTCCGTTATCACATTCCTTTTCAAAAAAATTCTTTACTGAGAAATTTTTAAATGAACATATTCCCGATTGTGAATATGAGCTTTTTCCGATTGAACATATTGGGCTTTTAACTGAGCTTATTTCTAAAAATATTGAGCTGGAAGGCTTAAATGTAACTATTCCTTATAAACTTGCTGTTCTTCCTTTTTTAAATGAGGTTGATGAGGCTGCGGATCAAATAGGCGCAGTAAATTGTATTTCTATTCAGCGCAAGAACGGACAGGAATTATTAACAGGATACAATACTGATGCCTATGGTTTTGAAGAGTCTTTAAAGCCAATGCTAAATGAGCACCATAAAAAGGCCCTCGTTTTTGGAGATGGCGGAGCAGCTAAAGCTGTAAAATATGTTTTAAATAAACTAAACATTCCTTTTATAGTAGTTACAAGATCACCAACTTCGAATAGTATTCTTTATGATGCCGTAACTTCAACACTGCTTCAGGATTATACCATTTTGATAAATACCACACCATTGGGAATGTCTCCTAATCCAGAGACCTGCCCGGATATCCCTTATGAAGCATTAACAGAGAATCATTTGGCCTACGACCTGGTTTATAATCCGGAAGAGACAACGTTTCTTGCAAAATCCAGGGCTAGTGGAGCTAGTATTAAAAATGGATTAGAAATGCTGTATCTTCAGGCTGAGCGGTCCTGGTATATTTGGAATAAATAGATGAATAAGTTCACTTTTTTTTCTCTTTCTATGTTAATGATGTTGCTTTATGCTTGCACAGGGAGCGACTATTCTCCTAAGCCGAGAGGATATTTTAATATTGAAATGCCAAAAAAAGTGTACAAAACCTTTAATAATGGATGTGCTTTCTCGTTCGATTATCCGGTGTATGCAGAAATGCTGAACGACAGTAGTAAGGACACCAGACCGTGCTGGTACAACCTTTCTTTTGATCAATTTAACGCGCGTTTGCATTTAACATATTATGATATCTCTTCTAAAAAGGAATATGAAGGTCTGGTTGAAGATGCAAGGACTTTTGCATTTAAGCATACAGTAAAAGCGAACTCAATAGACCAGAAATTGATTAACTATCCGGGAAAGAAAGTTTATGGAGTGTATTATGCAATAGAAGGAAATACGGCCTCATCTGTTCAATTCTTTTTAACAGACAGCACCAAACACTATTTCAGAGGGGCATTATATTTTAACGAACGACCGCAGTACGATTCCATACAACCCGTCGTTTCCTTTATTAAGAAGGATATTGACAGAATGATTAGTACATTTAAGTGGATAAAATAAGGCCAGATAAGAATTTAAAATGATCAGTATACAAAGATTTACTTTTAACCCGGTAAGGGAAAACACTTATGTGTTATACGATGAAACGGGTGAGTGTGTAATAATAGATCCTGGAATGTATGATGGAGAAGAGCAAAACATTCTGGTTAAATTTATAAAAGAGCATAACCTAAAGCCAGTACTCTTACTAAATACCCATTGTCATTATGATCATGTATTTGGCAATAAGTTCGTTTATGACAATTGGGGGTTAAAACCACAATTCCATAAAGGCGAGTTGTATGTGCTGCAAGCAATACCAGGCTATTTGCCTCAAATGGGTTTACGTTATGAACTCTCTCCGGAACCTGAGGTTTTCTTATCCGAAACGGGAAAGGTTAAATTTGGTAACAGTGAACTTGATTTAATTTTTGCACCAGGGCACTCACCGGCACATTTATGTTTTTATGCTGCTGCTGATAATTTTCTTATTGGAGGTGATGTGCTGTTTTATTCAAGTATTGGCCGCACGGACCTCCCGGGAGGTAATCACATGCAATTGATCAACAGTATCAAAAATAACTTGTTTATATTGCCAGATGATTGTGAAGTTTTTCCGGGGCATGGGCAACCTACAACGATAGGCTTTGAGAAACAACATAATCCTTTTTTACAGTAACTTTTATTAATAAATAATTGAATACACCTTTCTACATAGCTCGCAGGTACCTTTTTGCGAAAAAATCTACCAATGCTATAAACATCATTTCCACAATTTCTGTGGTTGGTGTTTTTGTAGGGAGTGCGGCGTTAATTATTATTTTATCTGTTTTTAATGGGTTTGAGGAAGTTGTATTGAAAATGTTTAATACGATTACTCCGCAGGTTGTTATTTCGCCTGTTCAGGGTAAAACATTTGACCCAAATACGGCCTATTTCAATAAATTAAAGCAAAATAAGAGTATCTATTCGTATAGTGAAGTACTTTCAGAAAATGCTTTGTTAAGGTATAATGATAAGCAGTCCGTTGGTTTAATAAAGGGGGTTAGCCTGGATTATCTGAAAAATAAAAGTTTGGATAGCATTACTATTGAAGGTAAGTTTTTGCTTGAAAATAGTACTGGGGATTATGCCGTAATCGGGTCTGCAATTCAAACTTACCTGATGGTAAATACTACAGATCCGTTTAATCCATTGCAGATATTTTCTCCAAAAAAAGGGGGTAAAACGAGTTCCATTAATCCAGCAGATGATTTTACGGTATTATCAATTCCAGTATCGGGGGTTTTTGAAGTTCAGCAGGATTTTGATAATGTGGCTATTGTTCCTTTGAAATTTGCCCGGAATTTATTGGGAGAACCTCAAAAAATCACTTCTATCGAGATCAACCTAAAGCCAGGAATTAATGCGGATGCTTTTAAAAAGAATATTGAAGAAAATATAGGCAAGCATTTTGAAGTGAAGGACAGAATACAGCAGAATAAAGTGCTTTATAACATTCTGGGTAGCGAAAAGTGGGCGGTTTATATTATTCTTACTTTTATTTTAATAATCGCTATCTTTAATATAATCGGTTCTTTAACCATGTTGGTTATAGATAAACTGAAAGATATAGCCGTATTAAGCAGCTTGGGGGCTGGAAAAAAATTGATTAAACGAATATTTCTATTTGAAGGAATGATGATTACGATGACCGGCTGTATTGTTGGTTTAGTAGTTGGATTTCTCTTCTGTTTATTACAACAAAAATTCGGACTTATTAAAATGTCGCAAGATAATTTGGTGATCACCAATGCGTATCCGGTGGCATTTAAATGGAAGGATTTTCTGTTGGTGTTTTTAACTGTAAGTGTGTTTTCTTTTGTGGCATCAGCTTTGTCATCTAACTTAAGCGTGAAGAAGATAAACCACTTAAATCAAGATCTCTAACATATGAATCGATTTAATAAGAATTMAGTAGTTTTATTAGTGTTGCTTACAGGAGTAATTATGGCCTGTAACAGGAAGGATGCCGAAGAGACAGCAGGAACTACGAGAGTAATAAAAGGATTGTATAGCTATGGCCCCGAAATAAAGTCATTTACGGATTGTGATGAGGGTAGGGAGTATTGGGTAGCAGATAGCGCAAAAACACTGGAACTGGCTTACAGTAACTTTAATTTCGAGAAACCGTACGAACCTGTTTATATTGAGGTCGAGTGTCATTTAATCAAATCTGACAGTTTAATTGTCTCAGCAGATTTTGATTCTACAATGGTAGTAACCAAGGTGCTTAAAATAACGAAAGAAATACCTGACGGGCCTTGTAACTAATTGAGGGATTAAGGGATTAAATATAAATCATGTTCAATAGGCTGAATTAATCCCTTTTCAATGGCCAGCTTAAACAGCACATCTATTGCTTTCCTTCCTTCAATACCAAGATCAATGGAGTATTTGTTTACGTATAACTCAATGTGCTTATACATCACCTCTTCACTCATTTCCTGAGCATGCTCTTTAATGAAATCTATGCCTGACTTAGGGTTAGCAAAAGCAAATTCAACGGACTTCCGCAACAGTCTGTTTACTTTTTCCTGTATTTCTCTGTCAAGATTTCTGTTAATTACAATTCCCCCAAGTGGGATAGCACATCCTGTTAATTGCTCCCAGTAGCTTCCAAGGTCAACAATCTTATGAAGTCCTTTATCAGCATAAGTAAAACGATTCTCATGAATGATGAGGCCAACATCAATCATGTTATTAATTAAAGCGGACTCAATTTCAGAGAAAATCATTTCCTGTTTGTCTACTAAATGGGGAAAGGCGATCCCCAATAGAAAATTTGCTGTGGTATACTTTCCGGGAATTCCAACTTTAAGATTTGCTGTTAATTCTTCCGGGTTATGAATAAGGTTTTCATTTTTACAGATAAGCAGAGGGCCTACACCAAATCCAAGGGCACTTCCTGCGTCCAATAGCGCATATTGCTTATACACATGGGCAAAAGCATGAAAACTTAGCTTGGTAATGTCTAACTCACCTCTGAAAGCTTTTTGGTTTAGGGTCTCTACATCGTCGAAGAACACCTCAAAGTCTAAGCCTTCAGTATCAATTTTATGGTGTATGAGGGCATCAAAAATAAATGTATCATTTGGACACGGAGAAAAGCCAAGACTTAGTTTCATGGCCTAAAGATAAGGAGTATGAAAAGTTGAATAGTTATGTATTTGTCAAAAATCCAAGTGTCCACTCATTTAGGTTTTTTACGGCAATGCCGATATTCCAGGCGGCTTTGTTTCTTGGCTCAACATAATTGGAAATGCTGCGGATCTGCAGGCATGGGATGCCGGCTTTTTCACATCCATATAATACGGCAGCTCCCTCCATACTTTCTGTTACCGGATTTAAACGGGTTTTAACTGCCGAAATGCTTACTTCATTTCCATGAACGCGATTAACGGTTATTCCTTTTACTTTTTTCAGCTTTGTGACCGACTCGCTTAGCAGGTTGTTATATGCAGAATAGCTGCTTTTGCCAAACCCAAGTTCATCAATACTGATAAAATGTTCCTTGTTTTCGGCTCCAAGCTCTGCGAACTCATCTACAGTTATATTTAGTACTGAACCAAGGGGGATGGAACGATCAAAGCATCCGGCGATGCCCAGGTTTAACACAAGGTTATATTTAGCTGATAGATGCTGGCCTAAGGCAAATGCTGTTGCTGTCATCCCTACACCCGTAATTAGAATGTCAAATTCGGGAGTTTGCATGAAATCTTTTTCAGGGAGCTTAAAATGCTCGGTTAATAACCCGATTTCTGGTCTTGTGGCGGCAACTAGCAGAATCTTCATAAACATCTAAGTTAGTGTTAAACCTTTCTACTTTAAGCTTTCTGCGTATATTTGTTTGTTAATTACAAACAATAACCTTTTATAATGATATATATCACAAGAAAAGCATCATTCAACGCAGCGCATAAACTTTCGAGGCCAGACTGGACTGAAGATAAAAATACGGAAGTTTATGGAAAATGTGCTAATCCAAACTGGCATGGACATAATTACCAGCTGTATGTAACGGTTAAAGGAGAGATCAATCCTGAAACGGGATTTCTGGTAGACTTAAAGTGGTTAAAGGACATTACAAATACCCAGGTAGTTGATAAGATCGATCATAAGAACCTAAATCTTGACGTAGATTTTATGAAAGGGAAACTTGCCTCAACGGAGAATTTGGCCATAGCTATATGGGATGAATTGTATGCACTTATTGCCGAATCAGGAGCTCAATTGCACTGCATAAAAATTTACGAAACCGAGAATAATTTTGTTGAGTATTTCGGTTAATAATCACAGATATGAATCATACAGATCATTTAGATGAGACAGAAGACGGGTACATAAAAATTGACCGTTATAACGAAGAAAAAATCACCTCGGTAGCTAATCATTATAAAGATATCTTAGGTCAGTTAGGCGAAAATCCGGAGCGAGAGGGGTTAATTAAAACTCCCGAACGGGTGGCCAAAGCCCTTCAGTATTTAACTCATGGTTATGACCTTAACCCGGCCGAAATACTACGTGGAGCTATGTTTAAGGAAGACTATAGCCAAATGGTTGTGGTGAAAGATATAGAGGTTTTTTCTATGTGCGAACATCATATGCTTCCGTTTTTTGGTAAGGCACACATTGCTTACATCCCTAATGGACATATTGTTGGTTTAAGTAAAATACCGCGTATTGTTGATGCTTTTGCCAGACGATTACAGGTTCAGGAACGCTTAACAAATGAGATTAGAGATTGTATTCAGGAAACCCTTAAACCTACTGGCGTTGCAGTTGTGATAGAGTGCAAGCACTTATGCATGGCAATGAGGGGAATACAAAAACAAAATTCTGTTACCACCACATCGGCGTTTACAGGAGAATTTGCAAAAGATAAAACAAGAGCTGAATTCTTAAGATTAATAACAGCCAACTTACATTAAAAAAAAGAACCAACGTATTTATGAAAGCATATGTATTTCCAGGTCAGGGTGCCCAATTTTCAGGTATGGGAAAAGAACTATACGAAAATGAGCAGGCCAAAACATTATTTGAAAAGGCAAATGAAATTATAGGGTTCCGCATCAGTGATATTATGTTCTCTGGTTCGGATGAAGAGCTTAAAGAAACTAAGGTAACACAGCCTGCAATATTTTTACATTCTGTTATTTTAGCCAAAACATTAGGCGAAGGATTTAAACCAGATATGGTTGCCGGACACTCGCTAGGCGAATTCTCTGCGCTTGTTGCCGCATCGGCATTGTCATTTGAGGATGGTTTGAAACTGGTTATTGCACGGGCGAATGCAATGCAAAAAGCATGTGAACTTCAACCGTCAACTATGGCCGCTATACTTGGTTTAGCAGATGAAGTAGTTGAAAATATTTGCAATGATATTGATGAGGTAGTAGTAGCTGCAAATTACAACTGCCCTGGACAGATCGTTATCTCGGGAAGTATTGAAGGTGTAGATATCGCTTGTCAGAAGTTAACTGAAGCAGGTGCAAAGCGTGCATTAAAGTTGAATGTAGGTGGTGCATTTCACTCTCCATTGATGGAGCCAGCAAGAATAGAATTAAAAGAGGCTATTGAAAATGTGACCATATTGCCTCCGGTGTGTCCTATTTATCAGAATGTAGATCCTACACCAAATACAGACCCTCAAAAAATTAAGTCGAATTTAATCACCCAATTAACAGGTGCCGTGAAGTGGACACAGACTATAGAGCGGATGATTGCCGATGGAGCAACTGAATTTGTAGAAGTTGGCCCGGGAAATGTATTACAAGGTCTGGTGAAAAAGGTTAATAGAGCAATGCCAACAAGTTCTGCAACTACAATCTAAACCTGGTAATAATACCTTTATTAAAATAACATTTAAGTGTGAGTATCGGGGGTAAAATCAGATTTCTTTTATTGATATTAGGCGCTTGCTGTATTGTTACAGCATTATCGCTAAAGCATTCAATAACAAAAAAGGAGTTACTGGCCCACGAAGCAGGAAAGCTTCAGAAGAATCTCTCCATAAATGAACGACTTGTTTATGATTTTTTAAATGATCCTGCTCAGGTTGAAAAGGCTAAGCAGTATCATTTAAATGATCAGTATGGATTAAATTTTATTAATAAATATCGCGATAAGGGTATCAATATTCTTACCTATCAAGATAATAAACTTAAATTTTGGAGCTATAATTCGTTGGTTCCACCCGACCCGCAAACCATTAAAGAGGGGTCGTCTTTTTCTCAGTTTGCAAATGGTTGGTTCGAAGTTATTAAGAAAACTACCGGTAGTTATACCCTTGTTTTTTTGATAGAAGTTAAAAATCAATTCAGCATCCAGAATCAATATCTTGAGAATGATTTTTCACGTTACTTGTCCAATAACAATTCTCTTTCCCTGGCAACTTTTGTCGATCCTGAAGTACAGGGTATCAGTAATCTGGATGGCAAAATCATATTCGAAGTTAAACTTAAGTCAACCTACTCAAGAAGTATCTATGGTACAATAGAGCTTTGGCTTTGGATAGTGGGCCTATTTAGCTTCTGCTTGTTCTTTAATTCTTTTTGTGGCTGGTTAGCCAAAAGAGGCAATTTAATCCCGGCAACGGTGCTGATCTTGCTTTTCTTTGTAACGATAAGGGTAACAGATTTAGAATATGGATGGTTTAACAGGCAGTTTAATTTACCCATATTTAGCCCCAAGATATATGCTGAAAGCTTTTTCCTTCCTTCTCTTGGAGATTTCTTGCTTAACGTAATAGCGATTACATGGGTGGTGTTGTTTGTTTTTACCTATAATGATAAATATAAGCTGCCAGGGTGGCTAACGCGAAGTAAATTGGGTGGATTGTCCTTTCACTTTGTACTGCTGCTCATTTTTGGAGCACTTGCATTTTTATTTGATCAGGTATTCCTTGGACTGATCATTAATTCAAAAATAAATTTTGACATCACCAATATTATAAACCTTGATGGGATAAGCTGGGTTAGTATTATTGTTTTGTGCCTTGTCTGGTTTAATATTTACCTTGTTGCAAATATTTTCATGCAGCAAACGCTGCAATTAAATGTAACCAATAGGGAAAGAGTCATACTCTTTCTGGCTGCCTTTTTCGCCTGTCTTATTTATAAGCTAGGTACGGGGTTCAGTATCTTTTTCATAGCATATGCGCTATTTATTTTTATTATTTCGTGGAACTTTTATATCAGGAACAACAAGTTTTCAATAGCAGTTTTTGCATTGTTGTTCTTCTGCCTTGCGTTTATATCTTCTGTTAAATACCTAAGGTTCATTGACGAGAAGGAGCATGTAAATAGGTTCGCCATGGCGCAGAAACTGGTCTCYTCTGATGATTTTACAGTGGTTAGTGCTATAGAAAATCTGGAAAGAACGATTTTGGCTAATAAGGTCGTATTAAGTTATTTTAAAGACCCTAATTTTAACAGCCCAATAGAACTTAAGAAGAGCATAGAGAAGGATTACATAGAGCGCTATCTGCCAAGGTTTGAATACAACTTATACGAGTATAATCATCTTGATTCATCAGCTACCGGAATACAGACAATACCGCTTAGTTATTTTAAAAATCTGGTAAAGGCGGGTTCCGTAAAAGTTCCTGAATCAAATTATTTTTATCGTTTGAATGATACCTTTGGGTATCAAAATTATTTTGGAATTATCCCGATCTACGAAGAGAATCAAATATTGGGAACACTGGTTATCGAGCTAAAATCCCAGCTTTATAATTACAAAGGTCAGCTGCCCGAAATTTTAATGGACCGATCCATTAAAAACGAGGATAATTATAGTAAATACTCTATTGCACTTTATAAAGATGGCAGATTAGAAGGACAATCGGGTAATTATACCTATAAGCTTTCGAGTGATGGGTTTGCCACACGCAATAATACTGTGGGCTTTTTTAAAGATAGCCTCAATTATTCACACCTGATTTATTATCCTACGCCTTCAAAATTAATTGTAATCAGCAAAGAAGACGTATCGTTTATCATACAGCTCGCTACGTTATCTTTCTTCTTTCTTGTGTTCATTTTGTTTTCCATAACATTGTACACGCTAATCTGGCTACTTAAAAATATTGATGAGAGCTGGAGTGGCTGGTTTAATATTAACCGTTCGTTAATGATTAATGCCAACAAGATTCTTTACAAAACCAGGATTCAATTTTCTATTGTTTTGTCGGTAGTGGCAACCTTACTCATTGTGGGCTGGATCACCTATTTCTATATACGTAATGAATATCGGAGGCAACAACAGGATTTCATCAAGGAGAAGGTGAGAAAAGTGCAGCAATCTTATGAAAAACTGATTTTGGCAACAGGGGTCCCTGCTCCCACAGATAGAGCAGTAAACGAATTCAACCAGTTTGCTGATATAAATGCTGCCTATTTAAATCTTTTTGATACCAATGGATTATTGATATTTACGTCGACGCCAAAGATGTATGATCTTGGTATTATAAGTAGAAGAATGGCATCAAAGGCATTTCTTCATTTAAATCAATTACAAGGGTCAGATTATATTAACCCCTCAGAGAGGATAAGTGGTAAGCTCAGAATCAAACGGTAGCCTATATTGGTATGCCGTATTATGCGAACGAAGCTGACTATCAAGCCAGGATCGGCGTGTTCATTAATACATTGATTAATATATACGCCCTGGTATTTGTGGCTATAGGGATACTTGCAGTGTTTCTAGCCAATCAAATTACCAGCCCATTGACATTTATTCAGGACAGCATTAAAAAAACAAAACTCGGGCAAAAGAATCAGCCCATCGGCTGGTCACGTCACGATGAAATTGGATCGCTCATAAAAGAATACAACAAGATGATTGCTGCGCTTGAAGAAAGTGCCGTTAAACTTGCCCGCTCAGAAAGGGAAAGTGCATGGCGCGAGATGGCAAAACAAGTGGCCCATGAGATTAAGAACCCACTCACACCTTTAAAACTTGGAGTGCAACTGCTCGAAAAGTCGTGGAAGGAAAAAGATCCTAATTTTGAAAATAAATTTGAAAGGTTTAGCAAGTCATTCATTGAGCAGATCGACAGTCTATCTACTATCGCGTCGGAATTCTCTAATTTTGCTAAAATGCCTGATACCAAGCTCGAGAAACTCCAATTGTTACCTATAATTGGGCAGGCCAGAGACGTTTTTAGAAACACCCAGGATGCGGAGATCTACATCCTTAACAATACCAATACGGATGTTGTTGTGCTTGGTGATAAAGATCAGGTGCTGCGTACTTTTAATAACTTGTTTAAAAATGCAATTGAGGCCGCCGATATTGATACGGTATGTATCATAAAGGTAAACATCTCCAATAATCAGGAACGTGTATTTATTGAGGTTGAGGATAATGGGAAGGGTATCGATTCTTCTTTACAGGATAAAATATTTGTGCCTAATTTCACAACAAAATCGTCAGGGACTGGCTTAGGATTGGCTTTTGTTAAACAGGCTGTAGAGAATGCGGGTGGAACTGTGGAGTTCAAATCTTTTGGTGAGGTGGGTACTACTTTTTACCTTAGTTTCCCTTTATCTTAAAACAATTTCTGCGCGGCCCATTGTATAGCCATCTGCATATAGAATGATCGAATACTCCCCTTTTATAAATTCATTAGGGTTAATCCAATCCATATTAAAACTGGTATTGTCGTCATTATAGGAGATAGATGTGGATGAACTGTACTGCATCTCTTGTCCATCAGCTTCAAACATGTTGTTCTCGTTTGCAATAAGGTTACCTGCCGGATCAAATACACGAAGGTAGATTTTGTGATAATCTTTTTGGGCAAGCGGATTAGGTACAATGTCAAACTTTACACTTAATTTTTTTGCTGAACTGGCCTTTATTACCTCAATATTTTTACCGCTGCTTTTTACCCTGTAAGCTATAATATGCACATTCGCAGCCTTTAAAGCGGCACTGGTCTTTACTTTTGCACTGAGTTCCTGGTTTCTTTTTTCCAGTTCATTGGCCTTCTCACTGGCAAAATTGACAGAAGCCTTCAAACTATCCCTCTCGCTTTTAAGAAGGGAATTTTCTTTTTTTAAACGAAGGATGTCTTCATTATAGATTTTCACAAATTCCCGTAGTTCACGTACTTCTTTTTGAGCCACAACGAGCTGTTCCTGGGTAAGCTCACCATTCTGGAGTGCTGCTTTAAGGTCGGCAATCTTTCCACGGGCAAGTTCCTGTTCCTTAATTAATTTTTCACTTAAAGTAAGGTTCAAGGCATTTACCTTATCAAGTTCAATTTCAATTTTCTCAACCTCCAGTCTTAAACGATCTTTCTCTGTGCTAACAGTAACAAATCGTTCGTTTTCCTTTTTATCTTTGATAAAAAGGTAGGCGTTGGTACCTAATAAGGCAACAATAACAACAACTAAAAAGTAGATTTTATTGCGGTCGCCTTTATTTACTGGATCACTCTTGTCTGACATTACTTCAATTCTTAACTAAATTAGGTTGAGGCGCGAACATAAATAAAAATATAACAATTGGTAAAAAAAACATTCTATTTGTATGAGACTTTGAAAAAAATCGTTTACTTGCTAGGATTAGGGAACTGAACTGTATTCTGAACACAACAAATGAAACTAAATTTTATACTATCACAAATTAGAAAGGATGTTTAAACTCACTTTTTATGCACTATTATTAACCATAGTACAACCATTATCTCTTTTTGCGCAAGACACATCAAAAATTGCTCCAAAAAGAGAGTTTAGAGGGGTTTGGGTGGCAACCGTTGCCAATATAGACTGGCCTTCTAAACCAGGTCTTAGTGTAGATCAGCAAAAGCAGGAGCTTATAGGCATCCTGGAGAAGCACAAAGAGAATGGTATGAATGCCATAATGCTTCAGGTTAGGCCGGCTGCAGATGCATTTTATGCAAGCCCAAGGGAACCCTGGAGCCAGTGGCTGATGGGTAGGCAAGGCATTGCTCCGAGCCCGGGTTATGACCCATTAGCTTTTGCAATCAAAGAAGCACATTCAAGTGGGATGGAACTCCATGCATGGTTTAATCCTTACAGAGCTACAATGAGCGCTAATTCAGTGGTTCACGAGAGCCATATGACTAGAAAAAGACCTGAGCTTTTCTTTACTTACGCAGGTAAAAAACAATTTGATCCTGGAATACCAGAGGTTAGAGAATATATTGTGCAGGTTATCCTGGATGTTGTAAAAGGATACGATGTGGATGGAATACATTTCGACGATTACTTTTATCCATATAAAGTTGAAGGGCAGCGAATAAATGATGCCGCAACATTTAGTAAATATGCCAATGGCTTTACAGATATAAATGATTGGCGAAGAAACAACGTTGATGTACTTATTAAACAATTGAACGACAGTATTCATTACTACAAAAAGTATGTTAAATTCGGAGTTAGTCCATTCGGAATCTGGAGAAACAAGTCTGAAGATACACTGGGATCTGAAACCAGCGGATTGTCTAATTATGCAGAGCTTTTTGCCGACTCCAGAAAATGGGTTAAAGAAGGTTGGGTAGATTACATTAACCCTCAGATATATTTTAGCTTTACACGCAGAGTGGCACCATTTGCTACCTTAGTAGAT
>NZ_JBFTIZ010000076.1:0-31236 GCF_056395165.1 Pedobacter sp. 10L46_2 | reverse complement strand
TTATAGATGTAACCAAAAGAGTAGCTGCCGAAGGTTTTATTGCTTTAGGAGTGGATGCCTTATCGCTATTCGGCGGAACACCCTCGGATGAGGATAAAGGCCGGGAGCTGATCGGAAAGCTGGATCCGGCAAAAAACTTGCAGAACTATCTGAAAGGACTTGAATATTTGAGAAGCAGGAAAGATGGAAACGGAAAAACCGGATGTGTTGGTTTTTGCTGGGGCGGGGGCATGGCAAACAAACTTGCAGTAAGCGATCCTAAGTTGCTTGCAGCAGTTGCATACTATGGAGCACAGGCAGCCGCAGAAGATGTTCCTAAGATAAAAGCCAGTGTAATGCTTCATTATGGTGGACTCGATGAGCGTATAAATGCGGGAATTCCGGCTTATGAAGCAGCTTTGAAAGAAAATCATATAGATTATAAAGTCTATATTTATGAAGGCGTAAATCACGCTTTTAATAACGATACTTCGCCGACCAGATACAATGAAGCGGCTGCTAAACTGGCCTGGCAAAGAACAATATCTCTGTTTAAAGCTAAATTAAGCTAGGTTCGATTTGTCGGTTATAATTATTTAAGAAAAAAGTAATGTTTTTTTACAATTAATAAAACAAAATTTTCTCTTGGGTGTTATGAAAAATATTATATAATTATACTTATAACTGACACTAGCATTGGAATTTAAGCGAAAAATGCTTAACTTTGTGCAAATTTTTAGAAATTAATGAAGATATTTATTACAGGCCTTCCTTTAGAAGTGGGGGAAGATGAATTAACAGCCGTATTTGGTGATTTCGGTCAAGTAAAATCACTAAGGATTATCAAAGATCGCGAAACTGGTCAGAGTCGTGGGTTTGGTTTTGTGGAAATGCCGGTAGAAGAAGAGGCAAAAGAAGCAATCAAACGCATGAATGGCGGCGATTACAATGGTAACCGTATCAAAGTTGCTGAAGCACAAGAAAAACCAAATACTGGTGGTGCTGGTGGTGGTGGCTTTAAACGCAATAACCGTACAGAAAAAAGCTATTAATTAGCTTTTTTATTAAAATTAGTTACTGATTCTATTTTAATATACTAGAGCAGCAGTGGTGACATGCGTCATTTATTGCTGCTTTTTTATTTTAAAAAAATTACCTGCTAATTCATTAGATTAGTAGAATGAACGTGGACTATATTGCTTTATCGGTTCCTATATTCTTTATTCTGATAGGAGTAGAGCTAGCTTATTCTTTCTATAAGAAGTTAAACTATTACCGCTTAAACGATTCCATTTCCAATTTAAGCCAAGGCATTGGTCAGCAGGTAACAGGCGTTTTCATGAAAACAGCGCTCTTCTTTGGCTACATGTATATTTTTGAACATTGGCGGTTATTTGATCTTCCGCAAACCATATGGGTCTGGATCATACTTTTCATTGGGGTTGATTTTTTCTACTATTGGTTTCACAGAATGAGCCATCAGGTAAACGCACTCTGGGCAGCTCACATTGTACACCACCAATCTGAAGAATATAACCTTACCGTAGCTTTAAGGCAATCCTGGTTTCAGGGATGGTTTTCATGGGTGTTTTATTTACCTCTGGCTTTTATTGGGTTTGATCCGATCATGTTCCTCACCTTAAGTGCTTTTAATACTTTATACCAGTTTTGGATTCATACCAGAGCTATAAAAAGTATGGGACCATTAGAATGGATTTTAAATACACCTTCTCATCACCGAGTGCATCATGGTTCCAACCCAAAATACATTGATAAGAACCATGCAGGTACTTTAATTATCTGGGATAAAATTTTTGGTACCTTTCAAAAAGAAGAAGAAGAGGTGTACTATGGCATAACCACTCCATTGGCCAGCTGGAATCCTATCTGGGCAAACGTACATTACTGGAGTGAACTTTGGAATACCGCAAAACAAAGCCCTAAATGGAGCGATAAAATAAATGTATTTCTTAAGCCACCCGGATGGTTCCCAGCGCATTTGGGTGGCTTTAAACCGGCAAAGGATATTGATCCTGCCAGTTATGCAAAATACAATCCTGAGTTTCATCAGAAATTCTCCGGATATGTGCTTTTGCAATTTTTGATAGGCTTAGCCACAGGATCAGCCATTTTGTTTTTAAATGCAACCTTGCCTGCAACACCCTTAATAAGTGGTTCTGTGTTTTCAATACTTACACTATTAACCTGCGGTGCATTGCTCGAAGAAAAGAAATGGCTCATTTATTTTGAATACTGCCGACTCCTATCAGGTATTTTAATAATTTTGCTGCTTAATTTCCCTATTGGGTACCAGGTGATATTTGCGGGCTTACAAATCGTTTCATTAGTCTGGTTCTATAATCTTAACAAACTGAATACCCATGCTCAAGAAGTACCTGAAGTTTAACCTCATATTTGCCCTGATTTTTATACTGCAGCTTGTGGCAGAGTATTACGAGCTTTCGGCTTTAAAATACATTACAAAACCACTCATCGTTATCTCTTTACTTATCATGTTTGCAATAAGTACCAAACTAAAAGGTCGCTTTCATAAACGTTTGTTTACAGGCTTGGTTTTTGGCCTTATAGGCGATGTATTGCTTATGCTGGTATGGAAAAACGAAGCTTTTTTTACCTACGGACTAATTGCTTTTTTACTTTGCCATATCTTTTATATCCGCGCATTTTATCTTGATTTCTCGTCTGCACCCCAATTAGATAAAAAAGGAGCAAGGATCGCCATTGCGCTTTGTGCTGTGTTCAGTATCAGTTTTTATGTTTACATCAGGCATGGGCTTGGCGCAATGAAACTACCGGTTATGGTTTATACTTTTGTGATCAGTTTAATGATGATGATGGCAGCGTTCAGAAACATGAGGGTAAATAAAATCAGCTTTAACCTGATTCTTTTTGGCGCAATATTTTTCCTGATCTCTGACTCAACACTTGCTTATAATAAGTTTGTTAAGGGCTTTGATCTTGCAGGATTGTTGATTATGGCAACTTACATGATCGCGCAATATTTGATTACCATAGGAGGCATCGAGCGTCAGCTTGTAAAAAGAGAAGATTAGTTCTTTTCCTTTTCTTTTTCCAACACAGTGAAATGCTGTACCAGCCTTTCGCCATTCTCATCAACGAGTGTTAAAATATGTTTGCCAGGCGCCGGACTAACAGCCAGCTGATGATAATTCTTGGTTGTGGCAACATACTCATTATCAATATGCCAGTAAATCTTAGCGCTAGCGTTTCTGTGGGTAGCATTTAACACAATTTTCCCTCTGGTGCCATCAAACTCAACAGGAATATAAACCGTGGCGTAGTTTCTTGGATAGATCATTTCCATTACAAAGTTATTCCCGGCATCGCCGCAACCAGGTTTAAATGGAGGCAGCTCCTTATAATCACTATTTTTGATCTTATAATAATATTCCATAGACGGAGGTAAAATAAACCACGATTTATGCACCATGGCAGATGGCGCTTCGCATTCATCGGTTACCCTGTAAGTTCCTGTACGGTCCAGATGGACCATTTTATGGTAGGGGCAAAGACCTGTTTTTTCACCTGCCGGAGAAACCAGCTGTATCACTTTATCAGTGCAATATTCGCCAGCTTTATAGCCACTTTCTTTGCAAACCACAATTTTCTTAAGTTTACTTGTAGGGGTTTTAAACCATTTAACAACAGGTAATTGCTTAAAAATATCAAACATAACAGGAGCAGCAGCATCTATACCGGTTAAGCCCGGTCGGCCTTCGCCATCGGCATTGCCAACCCAAACGCAAACTACATAGTTCGGATTAAGTCCAACTGCCCAGGCATCCCTGAAACCGAAACTGGTACCTGTTTTCCATGCCAATCGCTGCGAAGAGGAAAACTGTTCCCATAAACCTTCCTCGCCCGGCCTCATTA
Source organism: Pedobacter sp. 10L46_2 (assembly GCF_056395165.1). Classification (NCBI taxonomy): domain Bacteria; kingdom Pseudomonadati; phylum Bacteroidota; class Sphingobacteriia; order Sphingobacteriales; family Sphingobacteriaceae; genus Pedobacter; species Pedobacter sp. 10L46_2. The sequence goes on along the minus strand of NZ_JBFTIZ010000076.1, from coordinate 27,342 downwards.
ACTCCTCCATAGCATTAAATGCATTCCAGATAGAACCATGATCAATGGCTGAGTTTACTTCAGTCTCAAACTCATCAAAACGTTTATCCCGCTGTTCGTTCACATACAAAGGCTCATCGTAATCATGCGGATTGTACCTGCCTTTATAATCATTAAAATGGTTAAGCGTTCTGGCCATTCCCATATAAGTTCTTGCCAGGTCCCACATCGTTACCTCGCTGCCACCAAGAATAAGTGAAAGCCCATAATGATCGGCTGGTTTGTTTAGCGTAGTAAAGCCCAATTGTTTAAGCTTATCATAAAACCTTTGGTACTTATAGTTCTGCAGCATTTTAACCGCAGGGATGTTTAGAGAGCGGCTCAGCGCTCTATCGGCTTGTATGGCACCATCGTAGCCCATATCATAATTTTGGGGCGAGTAGCCGCCTATTTGGGTGGGTATGTCGGCTATTAAAGTTTTAGGAAGTATAAAGCCATCATTTAACATACTGGCGTACAGAATGGGTTTTAATGTACTTCCCGGACTCCTTGGTGCCTTAATCATATCCACATGACTTTCCAGTTCGGTGTTTTCCGGTTGGTAGATGTTGCCAACATAACTAAGTACAGTACCTTTTTTTACATCTAAAACCAATGCTGCAATGTTGTTAATGTCGTTTGCCCGATATCGGTTGTTGTAGCGCTTCAGCAAACTGCTTACCCGTAGTTGCAAATCATAATCAAGTGTAGAAGTGATCCTTGTAGATCCTGTTTTTAAGGCCGACCGCTCTGCCTTAAATCTGTTAAGTAAATGCGGTGCGTTTTGAGGCAGTTGTTGTGGCTTGCCCGGAATAGGCTCCAGCTTAGATAGATTGGCGGTTGATTGGTCTATGATTTTTAATACCGCTAATTTATCCAGCAGATCGTTCCGTTTTTTAATCAGTCGGGGAGAGTTTTTGCCAGGGTGTACCAGTGACGGGCTGTTTGGTAGCACAGCCAGTGTAGCCATCTCTCCCCAGGATAAACTTTCGGCACTGCGGCCGAAGTACCTCCATGCTGCAGCATCCAATCCAACCACGTTACTCCCAAAGGGGGCGTTGCCGGCATAGAGCTTTAAAATTTCTTTTTTTGAATAGCTGGCTTCTAGTCTGATAGCCAGGATAACCTCTATTAGCTTTTGCCAAACTGTTCTGCTTTCGCGTCTGGATAGCCTGATCACCTGCATGCTTATTGTGCTTCCGCCACTTACCACACTTTTGGCTTTAAAGTTTTGGCGCATAGCTCTTGCCATAGCAATAGGATCTACACCGGGGTGGTAATAGAAACGTTTATCTTCAAAAGCGACCAGACATTGCGCAAATTTCTCTGGTATGGTGTCGGCTACAGGGAAACGCCATTGCCCATCTTTAGCAATAGAAGCGCTTAATAAATCGCCATTTGAAGCTTCTACAACATATGAGGTAGGGCTTACAAAAAGCTTTGAAGGCAAAGAAAATAGGAATATAAGTAGTAAAATGAGGAAAACAACATCCGTCATCCAGAGCGCAGCGAAGGATCTCTTGTTGTTGCTATTCAAGAGATCTCTCCTTTGTCGAGATGACGGAAGTCCGGTTTCAGGAAGTCCTGTTTTGGTTAATTTACAACTACTCACTTACTTTATACCTACCCACTTGCTTATTTAATAACCTGCACCCATTTTCCTGCTTCTGTTGCACTTATGCTGTTGTTATACATTGCTTCGCACTGAACAGCCGATAAATAGTACCTACCAATATAAGATGCATTTAAAAGCACTTTATAAATAACCGTTTCGTTCTCACGCAGGTTAAAATAAGTAAACACACGATCATGGTATTAATGATTTCCCATCCCGATGGGAAGATCTGTGTAAGTGCCATTTGCTCATAATATCCACTCTTACCAGGATTTTTAACCACAACTTCAGCATAAAAGTCTGTGCCTTGTTTCAAAGTAGTAGGATCCAACACCTTGCCATTAAGTAATTTATAGCTGATACTCATGTCTAACAGATCAGGGTTGTTCGGTTGAAAATTATTTTGTCCGGCCGAAGGTTGCCCCTGTAAAATCAAACGGGCAAACAACACCCTGTCGCTGGTATTGGTAACAGCCACATTGCCTTTAAATGCCAGTGGCGTGCTAACAATGTACTGGTTTGAATTTACATTGCCTTTTTTACCATCAATAGTATAGCTGTATTTAAGGTTATTTGATGAAGAATTTACACCACAAAACTTTGCGATGCCTAGTAAACTGTAAGCCGTAGTTTGTGTACTGTACCAATCATCTTTACCTAATCTGGCAGCTACCGACTGCAATAACTGCGCTGCTGTACCTTTACGGCCCAATAGAGTCAGTGTTTCCAATATCATGGCCTCATCTCTTAAATCAGAACCATAAGTGCCGCCTAGCTGATTGTAAGGTTTTATTTCAGTAGGTAAATCTTTTATCAGTTTATTGGCTGCATCTGCTTGTCCGGCAAGTTTATATGCGGCAGCCAAACGCCATTTTGCAGATACAGAAAGGTATTCAAATGCCCTTAATCTGTTCATTGCTGCTATCTCCGGTCTCTTGGCCAATGCAAGCACATATAACCTGTACGATTGAGAAAGATCACCACCATAAAAATTACTGCTATTTGGCGCCCAGTTATTGGCTTTTGTTTTTAAATAACGAACAAGTTCATCAATCATTCCTACTGGAAGGGTATATCCTGCATTTTGCGATTCCACAAGGAAATGCCCTGCATAATTGGTTCCCCACTCATCAGACGTACCTTCGCCCGGCCAGTAACTTAAACCACCATCAGTAGTCTGGAAGCCTTTCAACCTGTTAATACCCGCTTTTATGTTTCGCTCTGTATTTGCCTTTTGCTGTTCATTTAAAGCAGTTAATTGGTTAAGGAATAACTGAGGGAATACACCGGAAGTAGTTTGCTCTACACATCCATGCGGATATTGCATCAGGTAACTTAAGCGCTTTTTAAGATTGATAGGAGGTATAGACGAAAGCTCTATAGACCCTGAATTTGTACCAGCCATACCAATAGGCGCATAGTTTAACGACCAATTGGCACCCGGTTCAACTACTGCCGATACCACATTGGTAACAAACGGATTAGGATTACGAATGTCCATCTCTACATCATAAACAGCCTTCTCAGTACCGCTTTGTGCAATGATCTTAACCTTGGCAATACCTGTAACCTCAGGAGCCTTGATTTCGAAATATGCCATCTGTTCGCCTGGTTGTTTAAATCCAAGCTGTTGTGTTTTACTGCCAATTACCTGTAAATTCTGTGCCTGTAGTTGAACAGTTACGTTTTTAAGGTTATTTTCTGTAGCAAATACGGTTGTAGGTAAAGTAAAGCTTTCGCCCGGACCAATAACACGTGGTAAAGTAGCCAGCAGCATTAAAGGTTTTTTAACCTGTACAGATTTCTCTGCAAAGCCATAAGCACCATCTTGTCCGGCAACCACCATTGCTCTTACCGCGCCAATATATTGCGGAAGCGTAAACTTATGGGTTTTGCTTTCGCCTTTGCCCAATGCAAAAGGACCAAGATATTTTACCACAGGTACAAACCTGTTGGCTTTTGCCGGATTCAAATTCCTGTTTACACTGCCATCACCACCAATGCTTAAAATACGTTCCAGATTGCCGCCCCATGCACCAAGTACATAATCGAACAAATCCCATGTTTTAACACCCAAGCCTTCTCGGGCATAAAAAGCACTATGAGGATCAGGAGTTTTAAATCTGGTCAGGTCAAGCAAACCTTCATCTACAATGGCTATTGTATAGGTCATGGCCTTGCCATTTTGTTCCGCAACAGTAATGCTATTCTCTGTTTCAGGTTTAATCTTATCGGCCATTTTAATAACCGGTTTTAAGATCGTTTCAGGATCTTCAATAAGCAATGGAATAGCTCCATACATCCTTATTGGCAAATCATTTACCGTTTGGGCATGTGGCTGAAGCAAAGTAACCACGGCAAACACATTAGGCGCCATGTTCTTTTCGGCCTTAAAGGTAAATTGTGTTTGGCCGGCTTTAGTTTCTGTCCAGAAGGTTTTTAATACCCTGCTGCCATTTTCTATAGAGATTAATGCTCTGCCGCCTTTACCTGATGGAATGGTTAATACCACATCTTCGCCAACATTGAACTTGGTTTTATTGGCAGTAAATGATAGCATAGAGGCTTCGGTAGGGTTGTTGGCCTGTTCACGTTGTGCCCAACCCGGCCAGTCAACATATACAGATTTGCCGGTTACATGGCCACCATTTACATCGCGTACCAGAATCAGATAACGACCCCATTCCGGTTCATCTATTCTTAAATTCCAGCTTCCTTTACCGTTTGATAAAGTGATGCTTTCTTTTTTAACGAGTTTATTATAAGAGTTTTGGGTAAAGTTAGCATAGGAGTTCTGGTCGTCCTGATCCCACCACCAACGCCACTGTACTTTGTATAGCTCAACCTCAACAGTTTTGCCACCTTGTACCAGTTTACCGTTCCTGTCTACATTCACAATATTAACTTTATGATCCTTGTCGGTTACCAGCATTCCGCTTAATTTCTCACCATCAGGGGTTTTAATACCGTAATAGTTGTTGTAAACATGGTAAGGGATACTAAAGTTATCGATACTGAAATTACCGCCTGCTTCAAATACCTTAGTGGTAAAGTTTGCCTTAAGCATGCCCGGAGCAGTATTGTTTTCATTTAAACTGGTATTTACAACGGCAGTTCCATTCTCATTTAGTGTGCCTTCGAATATGGTTTTTACCTGCGATTGGAACACTACTGTAGGGTTATCAAAAGTATACTCATCAAAACCCTTAAAAGTAGTTTTCATGGTATTCAGATTCACATCAACCTTGGCTTTAAGGTTTTTGCCTACAGAACCAAATAACCAGTTTGCCGAAAGCGTGGCTGATGATGCACCGCCAACACCTAAATAGGTAGCATTACCGATATTGAAATTTATCTTTAGCCTGTTAGGCATAACGGTTTCAACCTTAATGGTTTTGCTGAAAACTGCACCACCTGCTTTTACCTTGGCCAGCCAGTTTCCGGTAGGAGCAGTATTTTCTGTAGCCGTTTTAAAAGCATAGAATCCATTTAATGGTTTACCATTGATGATTCTTTTAATTAATTGTCCCTGAGGGTTATATAATTCAAAAGTGACCGGATATCCGCCTGGAAGTTTCTTTAATTTATCTTCAAGAATAAAGGATACGAATATAGAATCGCCTGGTCTCCAAACGCCGCGTTCTCCATAAATGTAACCTTTCAATCCGTTCTGCACCACATCGCCGCCAACATCAAAGCGACTTAATGGAAGCGAACTACCATCATCCATTTTCAGATAGCCACGTTCATCGCCATTTTTAGCGATCAGTAAGAAGGGTTTTCTTTTCAGATCAAAGGTAGCCATACCATCGCCATCGGTTTTAACCGTGTGGATGATCTGACGCTGGTAATCTAACAGCTCCAAAGTAACACCGCTCATTGGTTTAGCGGTAAGCAGATCTGTAGTTACAACAAGCATACTGTTGTCGTTACCACGTTTGGCAATAAGACCAATATTCGAAGCCATTACATTTCTGCTGGCCCATTTGTCATTGGTATAATAGGATGGGGTACAAGGATTGTCACGATCTTCCCATCTGTAATTATTTGGATAATAACTGTTGTAACGCTCCCAGAACTCATCGTCCTCATCAATCTTTTCACCATAACCACGATAGCCGTCTTCATCAGAAGTTTCTTCATCGTTAGTTACTTCAGCACATTTAAATACATTGTACTCATTTCTGAAACCGATGGTTATGCGGTACATGGCACCAGGTTCAGTTTTAATCAGCTTATCAAGATCTAAGGTAAAACGGTTCTTTTTATGCAGATTAAGCGCTTTATCTTCATCTAAACGAATTGTTTTTTGTATCACAGGTTTACCAACACGACGAATCTCACCTCCATCTTTATAGCTGTTGGTTTGGAAGAACTGAGGGATATTATTTTCATAGATCTTGATAACCGTAACATCAACCGCCTTTAAATTGGTTGCTTCGAAAGGCAACACCAATTTACCGGAATTTGGAAGTATGGTACCACTGCCTGCAATAACCACCGAAGGCAGTTTGTTCTCAAAAACGATATTGGCAGTTTTTCCTGCTCCAAGTTTCTTTCCGTTGATATTTTCGATGCCAGAATTTACTGTAAGAGAATAATTGCCTTCTAAAGCCAGGGCTGAGTAAACTTTTACCTGACTGCCATCGATGGTAAACCTTAAATCAGATAAACCGCTTAAAGAGATTAAACCGGCCAGATCCTGAGCTACGCCTACAGGTTCAGAAAGCTGTACTAAGGCATAATCTTCGAGGTCTTGTACTGCTTTCATGTCCAGTACTTTAAATACGCCTTTGGCAGGAACAGCAACGGTTTGTTCGCCTTTGCTGTCGGCATTAATAGCCTCACCAGACCATTTTAAAGTTAGTTTTGTATCCTGACCAGCTTTTTTAATACTATCTATGGTAAAGGCAGAAGTGTTTTTCTCTGGATTATGCTGCCATTTAACTTTTAAAGTTTGCGGAAAATTTAGTGTTAATGCTTTTTCAATCGCCTTTGGGTCTTCCTGATCGGAGGTCGTAATCTCTCCCTTAAGCTTCATATAATCAAGAGAAGTGTTGTTTTGCGACACCAACCCATCCTGAGTTAAATTCATGCCGGGTTTGATCACTCTAAATCCGAACTCAAATTCTTCAAGGTCCTTTTCTGTTTCAGTAACCTTGCTCAAATCGAGATTGGCCTCATAGGTTTCGCCTGATTTTAAAGGCTCATCAGGTCTGAATTCGACTGTTTGCGCATCGATCCAGTAAGCTTTTCCTTTTACAGAAGGAGAGAAGCTAAACAAATCACGGGTGTCGGCAACGCCAACATCACTCATTGTTTTTACTTCACTGGCCAGATGCACCCTTATAAAACTCTTTTTAGAGATGGTTCCGGAAGTGTAAGCTTCTATATATTTAGAATATTTTTGGTTGTAGTCCTTAGGCTTTTCTTTTTTAAAGAGAAAAAAAGATGCAATTCCAGCTAGCAGAAAAGCAGTAATGCCAATAACCAGGGGTTTTTTATTCCTTTGGAAAAAGGAAGAGCGAGATGATTCCATAACACAGATATTTCATAATAAGATGTGTACGAAAATCAACAAAAATCATCGGAAACGAAAATAATTGTTATCCACAAGAGAAAAATGTTGTGGGAATACTTGCAGGTGGCTATTTAATCATTACGCCCGGCATATTAACTAGGGGAACACGGATTAGGTTTTCATCTACAATACTTTCTGGAAGGAAAATAAACTTTTTATCGTAGATGACCCCGTTGATGTAATAGCTTAACCAGTACTCATTTGTTAAGCCAAATACTTCGGTATCAATAGCTTCTACGCCGGCGAAAGACTTCGCTTTAATATCGCCCAGGAAGTGTCTTAATACCGATGTTTTTACCATTTTACCGTCTTTTTCTCCATAACCCTTAGAGCTGATTAATACGTTGTCAAGCGGGATATCTTTAAGATTGATCAGGTAAACGGTCCAGTTTTTTACTTCCGGGCTTTCGTTTTTTAGCACTACGGCCATTGCAACATCTTCAACTATATTTTCAGGAAGGTCTTTTTTCATGTTAAATTATGCAAATCGTCATCTCGAACATCGTGAGAGATCTCTTGAACTATATCTGAACAAGAGATCTCTCACGATGTTCGAGATGACGGGTGTATTAATTATGACAGGCGTACACCTACTTCTTCGCTACTGCTTTCTTTTTTGCAGGTGCTTTAGTTGCTGTTTTCTTTGCAGTGGTACCAGTTTTCTTTGCTGCAGCTTTCTTTGCTGCAGCTTTCTTGGTTTTAGGTTCAAAAGCATTAGGCACTTGCTCAACTATCAATTTTTTAACCTCATCTAAAGAAACTACTTCTAATTCCTCCTGAGTATATTTATCATTAGTAGCCGGGTTTTTACGCAGCTTAAGCATTTCTTTGCCGAAACGGATAAAAGGGCCCCATCTGCCATTTTCTATCGCAATTTTTTCTTCAGCCCATTGCTGAATAAATCTATTTGCTTCTTTTTCTAACTTTTTACCAATCAGTTCTTCAATGTCCGACTGTTTAAGGTTATCAAAATTATAAGCCTTAGGAACATTGATAAACAAATCATTCCATTTAATAAACGGACCGAATCTGCCTTTTCCTTTAGTAACTGGTAAGCTCTGGTAATGAGCAACAGGAGCATCGGCAGTAATTTTTTCGCCAATAATCTCTATTGCGCGATCTCTATCTATCGATAAAGGGTCCTCATTTTTAGGAACAGAGATGTAAGCATCGCCCCATTTAACATACGGACCAAAACGACCTACACCAACAGAAACCTCTTTACCTTCATAATCTTCAAGCTGAAAAGGCAATTTAAATTGCTCCAGAGCACTTTCTAAAGTAACAGTTGCTACAGATTGCGATTTAGATAAGCTCGCATAACGAGGTTTTTCTTCGTCGTCATTCTGACCAATTTGAACCAGCGGGCCAAATTTACCAACTTTAGCATATACATTTTTACCACTTACCGGATCAATACCCAATAAACGTTCACCATTAGCTCTGTCGGCTGTTTCTAAAGTAGTTTCAACCTCAATATGAAAAGGAGTATAGAAGGAGTGAAGCATTTTTGTCCATTCCTGTAAACCCTGTGCAATCTCATCAAATTCCTTTTCTACATTCGCAGTAAAGTTAAAATCTACGATTCCTTTAAAATGTTCAACCAGGAAGTCATTCACAACTTCGCCTATATCTGTAGGGAATAATTTACCTTTTTCGGCACCTGTTATTTCCGTTTTAATTAGCTTTTTAACAGAACCATTGTTTAAAACAATAGAACTAAATGAACGCTGACGGCCATCACGATCTTCCTTAACCACATAACCACGGTTTTGGATGGTTGAAATAGTTGGCGCATAAGTAGATGGTCTGCCGATACCAAGCTCTTCCAGTTTTTTAACCAAACTAGCCTCAGTATATCTTGCCGGTGGTCTGGAGAAACGCTCAGTTGCATTCATCTCTTTTAAAGTCAGTTCCTGACCTCTTACCAATGGTGGCAACATGCTGTTACCTTCTGAATCTTCAACATCCTCATCATCGCTTGATTCAAGATAAACCTTTAAGAAACCATCAAATTTCAAAACCTCACCCTCTGCAATCAAATTCTCTTTACGAGTGCTGATGCCGATCTGAGCTGTTGTTTTTTCAAACAAAGCCTCACTCATTTGTGAAGCAATGGCGCGTTTCCAAATCAACTCATATAAACGTTGTTCAGAGCTGTCGCCTGGTACAGTATGGTGATTAAAATAAGTAGGGCGGATGGCCTCGTGAGCCTCTTGTGCACCTGCAGATTTAGTTTTATATACTCGTAAGTGATGATATTTATCGCCATAGGCAGATTTTATTTCACTTGCAGCAGCTTGTAATGCGGTTTCCGATAAGTTCACTGAATCGGTACGCATATAAGTAATGCGTCCACTTTCATACAGCCTCTGAGCGATCTGCATTGTTCTTGAAACGGAGTAACCCAGTTTGCGGGAAGCCTCCTGCTGCAAGGTAGAAGTGGTAAACGGAGCTGCAGGATTACGCTTTGCAGGTTTTGTCTCCAAACTATCAACCGAAAAACCAGCATTGATACAGTCTGTTAAAAACTGTTCTGCATCTGATTCTTTCTCAAAACGCTGAGGTAGTTCTGCTTTTACAATTTCCTTACCTTTTCCGGTTGAAAACTGTGCTGTTATTTTAAATGCTGCTGAAGCATTAAATTTATTTACTTCTCGTTCTCTGTCTACAATTAAACGAACCGCTACCGATTGTACACGACCTGCAGAAAGTGATGGCTTGATTTTTTTCCATAATACCGGAGAAAGTTCAAAACCCACCAATCTGTCGAGCACACGACGAGCTTGTTGTGCATGAACAAGGTTATAATCAATTGTACGTGGAGTTTCTATAGCCTTTAATATAGCAGGCTTAGTGATTTCGTGAAAAACTATACGTTTTGTTTTGGCTTCTTTAAGTCCTAAAGTTTCGAATAAGTGCCATGAAATTGCTTCTCCCTCGCGGTCCTCATCGGATGCTAGCCATACCATTTCGGCTTCCTTAGCTAGTTTTCTTAATTCGGCAACAACTTGCTTTTTATCAGAAGGAACTTCATAGGTCTGAGCAAAATTATTAGAGATATCAATCCCCATATCCCCTTTAATTAAGTCACGAATATGACCGTAACTAGATTTAACAAGGAAATCTTTGCCCAAATACCCTTCAATGGTTTTCGCTTTCGCAGGTGACTCAACTATTAGTAAATTCTTCGCCATTCAGAACGTTTTTCTGCAAATAAAGCTATAAATAAGCCTAATTTCAAAATCCGATCTAATTTTTCTAACAAATTTATTTAAAAATGACCTGTTTTACCTGATAATGAGCAATGGCCGGAATGCTGCTTTTAGGGCATTAAATTAATTCGACCGAGATAAAAGCTGTTTGAAACATTTTACTTAAATAATATAATTATCTATTTTTTTTGTGCTTAACTTCGTGAGTATAAAAAAACTTAAAACCATGAATACAATACTCATCCTGTTAAGCCTTTTATTTACGCCTCCAACTAAAAGCGTTTATGATTTTTCTTTTAAAACCATTGATGGCAAGGAAATTAAGCTTTCGAAATTTAAGGGCAAAAAAATCCTTATTGTAAATACAGCTTCGAAGTGCGGATTTACGCCTCAGTATGAAGATCTTGAAAAACTACAAAAACAATATGGTAAAAATGTAGTTTTAATAGGTTTCCCGGCTGGCAATTTTGGCGGTCAGGAATTGGCTACAAATAGCGAAATCAAAGAATTTTGTACAGGAAAATATAATGTTACTTTCTTGTTGTCGGAAAAAAGCAGTGTTAAAGGAGATGACATCAGTCCTTTATTTAAATATTTAACCAGTCAGGAAAATCCTGATTTTACAGGTGATATTCAATGGAACTTTGAAAAATTCCTGATTAATGAAAAAGGTCAGTTGGTACACCGCTTCCGCTCTAAAGTTAAACCTTTAGATGAAGCGATTACAAAGAATTTGTAGGGTAGGAACCCATCATCTGCCCCTCGTCATCCTGAATTTATTTCAGGATCTCGTTTAAGCAGGTTTTTAATGTCATGTCCGGGATCCTGAAATAATTTCAGGATGACGAGAGACGCGTAAAACGAATCAGATAAACACAGCCTGTATTAAACCATGATACGGGCTGTATTATTTAACACTATTATCACTATATTTTTACACCATATTCTAATGTTTGCCGTACTTTTGTACCAAAATAAGTATGGATCATATCAAATCATTCCGGAATTATTTAGCGCTATCAGTTGCCCTTTTAGTGGCTTCCTGCTCATCAGGATACAAACTGGTAAAGACCAATCGTGCAGAATACAATGTTAATAAGGAGCTTGCGGTAGACAGCTCTATTATAAAAACCTATTTGCCCTATAAAGTTCAACTTGAGGCTGAAATGAATAAAGTAATTGGTCATTCTGCAGCGCAGATGTCTAAAAAAAGCAGCGACACCTTACCTGAAAGCTTGCTTAGCAATTTCTTTTCTGATGCTGTTTTGGAACAGGCCCTTAAATATGATCAGAATATTGATTTTGCATTGCCATCCACAAAAGGAGGTTTAAGGGTAGATTTTCCTAAAGGCAACGTTACTGTTTCTAATGTGTTTGAGCTGATGCCTTTTGAAAATCAACTCATGATTTTTACACTAAAAGGTACTGATGTTAAACAGATCCTGGACTTTATTGCTTCTACCAACGGACAGCCTGTGGCCCGTTTACAAATAAAAATAGTAGATAAGAAACCTGTAGATGTACTTGTAAACGGTAAACCTTTTGATGTAAACAAAACCTACCGAGTACTTACATCTGATTATATTGGTGGGGGTGGCGACAATGTTCCTGCTTTTAAAAATGCGACAGATACAAAGGTTATAGGTCTTAAAGTACGCGATGCACTGATGAATTACGTTAAAGAAGCTGAGGCCGCTGGCAAAACAATTAATCCAAAATTAGATGGAAGAATTACTAAAAACTAACCGCAGAGATTTTCTAAGAACCGGTGGTATTGCTGCAGCGGCTCTGGCCTTAAACTTAAATGCGTTTGAAGCTGAGGCTGCAGGAGGGGTAACAAAGCTTACCATTTTGCATACTAACGATGTTCATAGCAGGGTAGAACCTTTTCCTATTGATGGATCTAAATATGAAGGTTTGGGTGGTACTGCCCGGCGATCGGCCCTGATCAAAAGGATAAGAAGTGAAGAGAAAAACGTGTTGTTGTTTGATGCCGGTGATATTTTTCAAGGTACGCCATACTTCAACAAATTTGGCGGTGAGCTTGAAATTAAGCTGATGACCGCAATGGGTTATGATGCGGTAACCATGGGTAACCATGATTTTGACAATGGTATGGAGGGGTTTTATAAGCAACTTCCTCATGCCAACTTTCCTATTCTCAGCAGTAATTACGACTTCTCTAATACAATACTAAATAAATCGATCCTTCCGTATAAGGTATTTAAGAAGGATGGACTAAAGATCGGTGTTTTTGGAGTTGGGATAGAATTGCATGGTCTGGTTGAAGGTAAAAACTATGGTGATACAGTTTACTTAGATCCAGTTGCAAAGGCTAATGAAATAGCTGATGTATTAAAGAATGACTTTAAGTGTGATCTGGTAATTTGCTTGTCTCATTTGGGTTACAAGTATAATACTGATAAAGTATCCGATCAGATTTTAGCGAAAAACAATAAGAGTATCGACCTGATAATTGGTGGGCATACGCATACTTTTATGGATCAGCCAGAAGATGTGCAGAATTTAAGCGGGGCAATAACTACTATAAATCAGGTTGGTTTTGCTGGTATTAACCTGGGTAGGGTTGATTATTATTTTGAAAGATATAAAGGTAAAAAGTTAAAAAAGGCTTCACCTTATCTGATTTCAAATAAATTGGAAGCTTAGCATCTATTTGTATATTTACGATCTGTTTTTTTTCTAAAGAGAAATCATATTCCTCTGGTAGTTTAATGTGTATCTATTTTTTTACTGATATTTACGCTATTTTTAATTTTTTCTGTAAAAATGGCGTTAAAATTGAGGACGAGAATACACACACAAATTTGAACCAAATGAAAAAAGCAATTCTATTTATGGTAGTCGTTGTCACGTTTGCCTCGTGCAAGAAAAAATCTGAAGAAATCATAATTGAAGAGAAATTATCACCAGATATTGAACTGGTAGTTAACGGAGCAACTGAAGAGACTCAACCCTTATATCAGCCATCTGAAACCTATAATTTTTTAGGATTTGGATATGATGCTACAGATAAGTTCAATAACCAGGCTTCTATAAGAGCAAGCGTAGTTGATGTTGAAGCTTATACTGCTGCTGAATTTTCTAAAATTAACATAGATAGAGCCGGAGAGGGTTCATGGAAAACTATCGAAGCGGATAATGCAGTAGATTTATCAGAAAGATTTTCCAATTCGTTTCAAGACACTCAAGGTTTGAGACTCTTTGGAAACACCGTAGAAAATACATTCCCTGGAACCTTTGTTACTGATAAAAAGTATGTTTATGGACATTATTGCCTTTACTGGATTTTTAAAAGATGCAAGTTTCATGATTGGCAGTCCTTAAATAATTCTTTAACATCTGGTTTTAAGAGAGATATTACTTTATTAAGTGCTCAGGAGCTTGTTCATAAATATGGAACTCATGTTCTGAAAGGGGTGAGAATGGGTGCTAAATTAGACGTCTTTTATCAGGCAGAAGCTAAGGGGGAAAATAGACAATCTATCATTAAGGAGGGATTACGTTATGCTGTGAAACGGACATTTGGTTTACCAACTGGCGGTTTGGATGATGTGAATTTACGGAACTTAAATGCAAATTCTTCGGCCCAGATCTACTTTAGCTCTACTGGCGGCGATATGAGCAAATTGAAAATCGAAACTATAAATAATAGGCAAATAGTGAATATTACAAACTGGCTTTCGGCTAATACAGAAGATAATGCACAGTTTATTTTTGCTTATGACAATGGTTTGGTACCGCTTGATAGCTTTATTGATGATAGCGTAAAAAAAGCTGAGGTAAAATCTTATCTCGAACAATATTTTGCCTCTAAAGCGGCTAAATTGACAAATTAAATTTAAGGTACTGAATCATGACGGTCTGCATCGTCATCTCGACGATAGGAGAGATCTCTTGGTTATGCAATTTGTAGCTGCTTTGTAGTCAAGAGGTCTCTCGTTGCCTCGAGATGACGACCTTTATGTCTTTTAACAAAGGAAACCGCCGCCTAACAGATCGTTTCCTTCATAGAAAACTGCTGATTGGCCGGGTGCAATTGCTGATACATTATGATCAAATACTACGCGCATTTTGTCTTTTTCCTGAACAATAGTGCTTAACATACCTGCATCTTTATATCGGATTTTAGTAACCACGTTATCCATTGGCTCTAAAATACTTCCGTATTTTACCAGGTTAACGTTGCGTACAAGKGCCTCGTTTCTTTCCAGATCTTCGGCTCTTCCAAGTACTACTGTATTACTTTCAGGCATGATTTGGGTTACAAACATTGGTTCGCCGAACGCAAATCCAAGTCCTTTACGTTGGCCAATGGTGTAAAAAGGGTAGCCTTTATGCTGACCAACTACCATTCCGTCTTTAGTGATGAAGTTACCACCAGCAACTCTGTCTTCTAAATCTTCAACTTTATGTTTTAAGAAAGCACGGTAATCATTGTCAGGTACAAAACAGATTTCGTAGCTTTCACTTTTCTTAGCAAGTTCTTCCTGTCCCATATCTAAAGCCATTTGTCTGATATCAGATTTGGCAAATGAACCTAAAGGGAATTGTGTACGTGCAAGGTTTTCCTGAGAAACTCCCCACAGTACATATGATTGGTCTTTGTTTTCGTCTTTTCCTTTAGAGATTACATAACGACCGCTATCTTGTTGTCGGATGTTCGCGTAATGTCCGGTTGCAATAAATTCGCAATCCAGTTTGTTGGCACGTTTTAATAGTGCTTCCCATTTGATATGGGTGTTGCACAATACACATGGGTTTGGAGTGCGGCCGGCAAGGTATTCATCAACAAAGTTGTCGATTACAAAATCTCCAAACTCGTCGCGAATATCAAGGATGTAATGTGGGAAGCCATAGTTTACGGCAAGCGTTCGGGCATCGTTTATGCTATCCAAACTGCAGCAACCTGTTTCCTTACTGCTGCTGCCTGATGTGGCATAGTCCCATGTTTTCATGGTAAGCCCAATAACTTCATAACCTTGCTCGTGTAGCATTACTGCGGCTACTGAACTGTCGACACCGCCACTCATGGCGACTAATATTCTTCCTTTTTTACTCATTTTATTTAATACTGCCTCGGGTTCAAAGCCCGGTGATTAGAAAT
The DNA here is from genome assembly GCF_056395165.1 of Pedobacter sp. 10L46_2. Lineage (NCBI taxonomy): Bacteria > Pseudomonadati > Bacteroidota > Sphingobacteriia > Sphingobacteriales > Sphingobacteriaceae > Pedobacter > Pedobacter sp. 10L46_2. Next base: position 11,785 of record NZ_JBFTIZ010000076.1, on the reverse strand, counting down.
AAGATGCAAAAGTAAGTGATTTTAATGGGAATTTTTTAATTGAGACGTCAATAGGTTGTCAAAGTAAAATTAAGTGATCGGTTTTCGGGCTGGAACAAATTGCGCTGAAGGGCGCAAATGGTTCCGATGCCCTCTTCCCGACACTGAATTTTAGCCGAATTGGGAGGAGAGGAAGGGAGGTTTAGTTAGGAAGAGAGTTAAGGGGTGATAGGTATGGATGGTAGATGGTTAAAGCATAGTGAGAAATATTTTGATCAAACGTTATAGCAAGACTGAAAAAGCTGTTTTTTGTATGATTTTTTTATACCTTAGACAATCATAAAAAAATAGAACTAAAGTTAAATATGAAAAAAATCCTCCTGTACTGCTTTTTATCGGCTCCGGTGCTAGTAAATGCGCAGCAAAGCCTGGTAAAATATGTGAAACCAATTATTGGAACACAAAAAATGGGACATACTTATCCAGGAGCTACGGTTCCTTTTGGATCTGTTCAGCTAAGCCCTGATACTGATACTTTGTCGTACGAATTGAACGGCAAGTATAATGGCGACGTTTATAAGTATTGTGCAGGGTACAAGTATGAGGATAAAACGATTGTAGGATTTAGCCACACACATTTTAGCGGAACGGGACACTCTGATCTGGGTGACTTCCTGATTATGCCAACTCAAGGAAAACTTCAATTAAATCCAGGTACAGCGGATGATCCTAAATCAGGGTTTAGATCGGCATTTTCTCATGATAATGAGGTTGCAGAGGCCGGATATTATAAGGTTAAACTAGACGATGACAATATTTTAGCTGAACTTACCGCAACTAATAGGGTAGGTATGCATCAGTATACATTTCCTAAGTCAGATCAATCGCATATTATACTGGATTTGATGTCGGGCATTTATAACTATGACGACAAAACGGTATGGACTTTTGTGCGTGTGGTAAATGATACTTTAATTACGGGTTACAGACAAACTAATGGTTGGGCACGTACGCGCACGGTGTATTTTGCTATGTCATTTTCTAAACCGTTTGTTTCTTATGGACAAAAGAATTTCGATAAGGATATAGCGGGAAGACGTATCAGAATGTATTTTGATTTTAAAACTGAAGAGCAGGAAAAGATCAAGGTAAAGTTCGCTTTATCACCGGTTAGTCAGGCCAATGCATTAGAAAACATGCAGGCAGAGACTCAGGGATGGGATTTTGATAAGGTAAAACAGCAGGCACAGGCAGAGTGGAATAAGGAGCTTAACAAGATTAAAATTGATGCTTCTGAAGATGATAAGATTAATTTTTATACTGCAATGTATCATGCATTTATTAATCCAACAAACTATAGCGACGTAAACGGAGAATATAAAGGGTTGGATCAGAACGTACATAAAGCCGATGGCTTTAACAACTACACCACGTTCTCTTTGTGGGATACTTATCGTGCTCTGCATCCTTTCCTGAACATTATGCAGCCTGCCAGAAACAACGATATTGTAAAATCTATGATGGCTCATTATGATCAGAGTGCGCTTAAAATGCTTCCGATATGGTCTCACTATGCAAATGACAACTGGTGTATGAGTGGTTACCACAGTGTTTCTGTTTTAACGGATGCAATTATTAAAGGTGTATATAATGGTGATGCTAACAAGGCACTGGATGCTTGTATAACGACTGCTAATCATCGCGACTACGAGGGGATAGGTGATTACATTGATTTGGGTTACATTCCTGCAGAGCGCAGCGGAACGTCGGTTTCAAATACATTAGAATATGCATATGATGATTGGTGTATTGCCAAGCTGGCTAAAAAGTTAAACAGAACGGATGTTTATGATGAGTTTACCAAACGTTCAGGAAACTGGAAAAATGTGTTTGATAAGTCGATTGGTTTTATGAGACCAAAAATGGCTGACGGTTCGTTTAAAAAGGAATTTGATGCGTTAAGTACTCATGGCCAGGGATTTATTGAAGGTAACACATGGAACTACAGTTTCTTTGTACCTCAGGATCCTAAAGCTTTAATTGAGCAGATGGGTGGCAATAAAAAGGTTGGATTAAGATTAGATTCTTTGTTTTCTATGCATCTTCCGGATGAGTTTTTTGCCGAAACTGAGGATATTACCAGAGAGGGTATTATTGGTGGATATGTGCATGGGAATGAGCCTGCTCACCATGTGGCTTATTTATACAATTGGATTGGGCAGCCGTGGAAAACACAGGAAAAGATACGCATGATTTTGAAAATGCAATATAAGCCAACACCTGATGGACTTGGTGGTAATGATGATTGTGGACAAATGAGTGCGTGGTATATGTTTTCTTCTTTAGGTTTTTATCCTGTATCTCCGGGATCGGAAGATTATTCTTTAGGAAGTCCGGCGGTTAAAAATGCAGTGCTAGCACTTGAAAATGGAAAAACATTTACTGTTGAAGCTTTAAACCAAAGTGATAAGAATGTATATGTTCAGAGGGTTTTGTTAAATGGAAAACAACTTGCTGGAACTACCATAAAGCATTCTGATATTACGGGTGGGGGGAAACTGACGTTTTATATGACATCTAAACCGGTTAAGAAATAAAGGTTTTAAATAATGCTAAACAGAAAAGGCCGATATAACTATCGGCCTTTTCTGTTTAATCGCTGAATTCATTTCTAAACAAACGCAGGCACATCTGATCTCGGATCATTGCCCTGAATTTGATTTCTTCTTATATCCGATATTTCGGTTGGTTTTTTAATTATTTTTTTGTTTAAACCACTTGCTGCATTATACAGCAGGATACTTCCCAGCGCTACTTCTTCTATACCAGTAAACGGATGTTGACGAATATTTCTGATTCCCTTTTGTAAGATATATACACCCGCAATTACAGAGATCAGTCTTTTTCCGGTATTTAAATCTTTCGCTTCGTAACCAGCAAGCGAAGTATTTACCACAGATAGCACGAATCTCTCTTTTATTTTCCCAAACATATTATTCTTAATTTAATTCTATTGACCAAACATTTCTATTGAATGTACATTAATCATACCGAATGAACATTGGACGCATTATTTTTGTTTGATTATTTTCTCTAAAACCATTTTTATCGCCTTGTCTACAACTGCCGCCGGATTTTTACTGAATTCGAAATTAACCCGGCTTGCAAGTATTGCATTTACTGACAGGGCTTTATGTCCTAAAGCTTTTGCCAACGCATAAATTCCTGCGGTTTCCATTTCTAAGTTAGTAATTCTATAGTTACTATGCTGAAAATTATTTAATAAATTGATAAAATCAGGTATGGCATTCTTAGCTCTTACCTGTCTGCCTTGTGGTGCATAGAAACCTGGAGCAGTTACTGTGATTCCTTTTTCCATATCACTTCCTATGGTATTCAGCAATACATTGTCGGCGGCTGTAAGGTAAGGGGTAATGCCTTTAATATGCGAAAACCGTGATTTAAAGGCATCTAGAATGCTATGTTCATCACCAGATAGTTCATTAATGTAGTATTGCATTAAGGCATCCAGTCCGAGGCCAAATGAAGAAGCAAGTATGGTTCCCATGGGTATGTCGGGCTGTATAGCACCTGAGGTACCAATGCGAATAATATCTAATGAGGTTAATTCTTTTTTAACTTCCCGCTTTTCAAAATCAATGTTTACAAGGGCATCAAGTTCATTAAAAACGATGTCGATGTTATCTGTTCCAATGCCTGTAGAAATTACGGTAATGCGCTTTTTATCTAAATAACCTGTATGGGTTATAAATTCACGTTTTCCTTTTTTAAGCTCTATGCTATCGAAGTGTTTAGAAACTTCAGAAACCCTGTCTGGATCACCAACTGTAATTACTGTTTGAGCCAAGTCTTCGGGCAGCAGGCTCAGGTGGTAGATGGTACCATCCTGATTAATAATCAGGTCTGCTTCAGATATTTTATTTCCCATATGTTCTCAATCTTATCTAATTTACCTAATACTGTATTTAAATTTGCCTTTCTTACCTCAAACTGTATCACACAAGCGTTGTCAAAATTTTGATTAAGGATGTTCAACTGCTCGTCTTTCATTAGGCGCATTACATCATTCATAGCCAGATAATCGAAGGTGATTTCGTAAATATCGTTTAGTGTTTTTTCTACAACATTGGCTTCTTTAATTGCTTCTGCAGCAGCAGTTTTATAGGCGTTAATTAAACCGGGTACACCGAGTAAAGTGCCGCCGAAATACCTTACCACTACAATAAGGATATTTGTTATATCAGCCGAGAGCAGTGTGTTTAAAATAGGTCTGCCGGCTGTGCCAGATGGCTCGCCATCATCTTGAATTCGGAATACGCTTCTATCAGGACTTAAACGCAATGCCCAGCAAAAATGACGTGCTTTTGGATGTTCTGACCGAAGATTTTGAAGTATATTTTTTACTTCTTCATCAGAACGTATGGGGTATGCATAAGCAATAAATTTGCTTCCTTTATCCTTAAAAACCCCTTCGGAAGCAGCGGATATGGTTTTATAGGTGTCATCAAATAGCATAAATCTTAGATAGTGTTATTAAAATAATGGCGGCCAGCGCTAAAAACAGACCCCAGTAGTTCAATTTGTTTAGTTTTTCTTTGAAAACAAATATTCCGATAAGGCTGCCCAGGATAATTACACCCATATTCATACTGGCAAATACGGTTGATGGGTTTTGTGCCATTGCACCATGCGCTTTAAGGTAGAACAGGATATTGAAGAAGTTAAAGAAGCCTAACACACAGCCACAAAGGAAGTTAACCAGTTCCAGCTTTTGGTTTTTGAATGCCCTGAAATATAGGATGGCAACAATTGAAATGGTAAAAGCTAAGATGAAGACGATGGTTAATGAAGTAGTATAAGGTATTGATTTGATCTGTGCAACCTGCTTAAAAAGTATGTCTATTATCCCAAAACCTACAAAAACTACAAGCGGGTAAAACCAGCTGCCAATGGTAATTCTTTGCGTTGTTTTCTTATGTAAAGTAAAAAATATGGCTACAAAGCCAATAGCAAGTCCGCAGATTTTAGTGATGGTAAAGTGTTCTTTGAATAGGAAATAGGAGGCCAGGATTGGAATAAATAAGGATAATCGCTGTGCAATGTCTGTTCTGGCGATGCCAATGTTTCTGATTGAACCTGCAAGGAACCAAAAAATAAGTGGCAGCAAGATTCCAAGACCTAAATAAATATCGTAATGTGAAGTGGAGGCAAGGTCTTTGAAGCTGGGTTTAAAAAAGAAAATACTTAAGCCAATAGCAAAGAGGTAATTCCACGTAACTGCCTGAAGGATATTGATTTTATATCTTTTGGCAAACTTTAGTAGTACGCCAACAGTAACGCTGCAAAAAATGCTTATTAGCAGGTAAATCATTTGTTTTGGTTATTTTGATAGATAGTTAATTTGTCTTTTTCTACGTAGTGTTCTTCTGTTATTATTCCATTGATTACAGGAGATGCGATGCCGTCTGACCAAGAGGTGGCAGAGGTGAAAACTCTTGCCTCATCCCATAAATTGCCCTGAATAAATTGGTTAAGGATATTTGCTCCGCCTTCAATAATGACAGATTGGATATCCATAAGATACAGCTGGAAAGCTATTTTTTGTGGCAGGTAGTACTGCATATCTTCCATCTGAATGAAGTGAACATTGTTTTGTACTTCTGTTTTTACTTCATTTATAACGATGGTTTTTGCGCTGTTATTATATATGTGGTTATTGGCAGGAACATGCAGATTGCGGTCAATAAGTATCCTTACCGGGTTTTTACCGGGCCATTCTCTGGCGCTTAATTGAGGATTATCGGCAATTGCGGTTTGCTTTCCAATAAGTATGGCGTCTTCTTCGGTTCGCCATTTATGTACCAGTTTTTTTGAAAGTGGACCGCTTATCCATTGTTGTACAGTGTTTTTTGGTGCAAAGTATCCGTTTGCTGTTGTAGCCCATTTAAGAATTATGAATGGACGTTGTTGCTTTATCCTGGTAAAAAAGCGACGGTTAAGGTACCTGCATTCGTTTTCCAGAATGCCTGTTTCTACTTTAATACCCGCATTTTGCAGCTTTTCTATTCCTTTTCCGTTTACATCTGCAAATGGGTCTGTATTACCGATAACAACCTTTTTTATTCGGTGTTTAATGAGCAGATCTGCACAGGGAGGGGTTTTGCCAAAGTGAGCGCAGGGCTCTAAACTTACGTAAGCTGTTGCATTTGATAGCAATTCGGCTGCTTTATCGCGATGGTTTTTCAGAACATCGTTTATGGCATTTACTTCTGCATGGGCTTCGCCGAATTTTTTGTGGTATCCTTCGCCAATTATTTGACCATTATTTACTATTACACATCCTACAAGTGGGTTTGGGCTAACACTTCCGATTCCCATTTTTGCCAATTCAAGGCAGCGTTGCATATATAGTTGGTCTGTCATTACAGCAAAAGTAAGGTATATTGTTCGATTTACTTACTTTTGCATAGCATGAATTTAAAGCAATTATTGCATCATTTTACGAATGAGTTAATAGCCATTTACGATGAACAGGAAATAATTTCTATTTTCAATATTACTGTGGAGCATATTTCTGGTTTCAATAGGAGCCAATTGATGCTAAATGCAGATGCTGAAATAGAGGATGTTAAGTATAATGAGTATTTACTGGCATTGAGCAGATTGAAAACCGGTGAGCCTTTGCAATATGTTATTGGGGATACTGTTTTTTATGGTTTAACTTTTAAAGTTAGTGGCGCTGTATTGATTCCGCGACCGGAAACAGAAGAGCTGGTTGATTGGGTTATAGAAAGATGTGGTTCAGATCAGTCTAAAACGCTTAAGAATGGTAGTATTTTGGATATTGGTACCGGGAGCGGTTGTATCGCCATTTCACTGAAAAAGAACCTGGATAACTTTAAAGTAAGTGCTATTGATGTTTCAGAAAGTGCTTTGGCAATTGCCAGCGAGAATGCGCAGCTAAATAATGCTGAAATTAACTTTATTCATGCGGATATTCTGAGCTATAAAAGTACTGAAATGTACGATGTGATAGTGAGTAACCCACCTTACATTACAATGGAAGAGCAAAAGGCTATGCATAAAAATGTATTGGAAAACGAGCCTCATTTAGCCCTGTTTGTATCTAATGAAGAGCCTTTGATATTTTATGAGGCAATTGCAGAATTTGCACTTCGTAATTTGAATGAGAATGGTCTTTTGTGTTTCGAGATTAATGAATATTTAGGTAAAGAGACAGTACAAATGTTATCTGATAAATCATTTATAAACATAGAGTTAAGAAAAGATATGCAGGGCAAAGACAGGATGGTTTTAGCTTCGGGGATGAAACTCCGTAATGATTCCTTTTAGATAATCTCTATCCAGATGTGTATAGATTTCGGTGGTAGTAATGCTTGAATGACCCAGCATTTCCTGCACCGCTCTTAAATCGGCACCGCCTTCTATTAAATGGGTAGCAAATGAATGCCTGAAGGTATGTGGACTGATGCTTTTTTTTATTCCCGCCTTTAAAGCTAAAGCTTTGATCATGGTAAAAACGGAGATTCTTGATAAACCGGTTCCGCCACGATTTAGAAAGATGTAGTCTTCAAATCCTTTCTTAATGCTAATATGTACCCTGGATTCTTCTATATAGATTTTAATGAATTTTAAGGCACTGGCCCCAATTGGCACTATACGCTCTTTATTTCCTTTTCCAATTACCTTTATGTACTCGCTTTCGTAATGTATATTGGATATTCTTAAACTGATAAGTTCTGTAACCCTTAGTCCGCATCCGTAGAGTACTTCAAGGATTGCTTTGTTTCGCATCCCATCTGGTTTGGATGCATCTATGGCCTCAATTAATTGGTTGATTTCGATAATGTTGAGCGTATCAGGTAGCTTACGTGATAACCTGGGTGATTCTAACAGGGCTGTAGGATCTATAGTAATGATCTGCTCCAATAAAAGGAAACTAAAGAACGACTTTAGGCCCGATATTACTCTGGCTTGTGTGCTTGGGAGCATTCCGAGTTCATTTATCCATGTGATAAATAACTTTAAGTCGTTACTTGTAACATCCTTTAAATTAGTGTGTTTATTTATAGAGTCGAAGTACTGGAACAACTTATCGATATCGGTAAGATAGGCATCAATAGAGTTGCCGGACAGCGAGCGCTCCAGTTTTAGATAGTCTTTAAACGATTTTAAGTAGGGGTTATTAATCACACAAAAATTTTCTGATGTAAGTTTTTAGCTTTAAGTTTGAACTGATGAAGATACAAATTATTAACGGCCCAAATTTAAACCTTTTAGGGGTTAGGGAGCCTGGTATTTATGGAAATTTAAGCTTTGATCAATATATTCCGCAATTGCGTGAAATGTATAGCATCTTTGAGATTGATTATTATCAGAGTAATGTTGAGGGTGAGCTTGTAAATAAACTGCATGAGGTTGGGTTTGATTATGATGGTATTGTACTTAATGGTGGTGCTTATACGCATACTTCTGTAGCTATTGCTGATGCAATTGCAGCTATTAAAACGCCTGTAATTGAAGTTCATATCTCTAATATTTATGCAAGAGAGGAGTACAGACATGTTTCACTTACAGGTAAGAACTGTAGAGGCGTATTAACGGGATTTGGGATGGATGGTTACAGACTGGCAATTGAAAGTCTGTTAAAGGGCTAGAAAGCATGCAGATTAAAATTTGTTTATTGATGGCCGTTTGTTCGGCTATAGGTTTTGGCGCTGTTGCACAAACTGATGTTACTGAAAAAGAGATCCTGGGTCATATCTCATTTCTTGCTTCGCCAAAAATGGCTGGCCGTTTCCCTGGAACTAAAGAAAACAAAAAGGTTGTAAGTTATCTGATTAAAGACTTTAAAAAGGCTGGTATTAAGCCTGTTAATGGTAGTTATGTTCAGGAATTTATTGCTAAAATACGGGTGAAAAAAGGGGTGACAGATACCCCAAGAGTTAAAACCCAGAATGTTGTGGGTTTTATTGAAGGTAGTGATCCGGTTTTAAAGCATGAATTTATTGTGCTTGGCGCACATTATGATCATTTGGGAATGGGTGGACCTTCGTCTAAAAAGCCGGATACTGTTGGTATACACCTTGGTGCCGACGATAATGCGAGTGGTACGGCTGCATTACTGGAAATTGCAGAGAAATTGTCGGCCAACAGAAAAGATTTAAAACGCAGTGTGCTTATAATTGCTTTTGGTGCCGAGGAGCAAGGTTTATTGGGATCCAAATATTTTGTTGAGCATCCATTGATTCCTTTATCCGCGATTAAGCTGATGCTGAATATGGATATGGTGGGCAGAATGAATGCTGAAAAGCAATTATATATGGGTGGTGCAGCTTCTTTTGATGGTGGTATGGATTTAATGAAAAGTCTGGGCCCACAGGTGGGAATTAACCCGATTGTAATTGCTTATGATGTTGGTGGCTCGGATCACGTATCATTTTATAAAAAGAACATTTCAGTATTAGGTTTTCATACTGGAGGGCATCCTCAGTACCATACGCCGGAGGATGATATTGCTCATATCAATATAGCCGGTGAAAAACTGGTTTGTGATTATATTTACAAAGCAATTGTGAGTGTAGCAAGCAGGGAAGGGGCAATATCGTTTGTTCCTGAGAAAAAGGATTGATATTGGTGTAGAAAAAGGGTTGATGTTGATGTTATTGCACAACATTCCGCCATGGCTGTTACACACACCGTCATTTCGACGATAGGAGAAATCTCTTGATCAGTAAGTAGTTGCGAGCAAATTAGCATGGCCAAGAGATCCCTCGATTCCTCGGGATGACGGCAGTTTTAAGGGCTGATAGGCTTTTAAGGAAATGAAAATGGGCTTTGTTAATGGCAAAAGCAAAATCTGTTTTTCCTTGTAGCAAAAAATGGATCCAGGCTACAAAATCTATACACATTCTAATAAATATCCTTGAATACGCATCGCCTATTGGCAGGTTCTTTTGAAGTATAATCAGGTTATTTCTGAAGTTTAAATAGGTTTTATAAGGATTATTTGCGCTTAAAGTTCCACCACCAACATGGTATACTTCTGCATCGGCACAGTAAACCACCTTGTAACCGAGGTTTTTTAAGCGCCAGCAGAGGTCAATTTCTTCCATGTGGGCAAAGAAATCAGGGTCCAGACCGCCAACTTCTTTCCATTGCTTGCTTTTTATAAAGAGGGCAGCTCCACTGGCCCAGAATATCTCACTTGAATCGTTGTACTGACCAAAGTCTGATTCAACTGTCTCAAAGAGTCTGCCTCTGCAGAATGGAAATCCGTGAAGATCAAGGTAACCTCCGGCTGCACCGGCATATTCAAACTCTTTTCTGTTTTTTTGCCATTTTATTTTAGGCTGGGCAACGGCAATACTACTGTCCGTTTGCATCATATCTATAACTGGCTGTATCCAGTTTTCTGGAACTTCTACATCTGAATTTAAAAGCACGTAATATTCGGCATCTACCTGCTCTAGTATTTTACGGTATCCTTCTGCAAATCCGTAATTGGCGTCGTTTTGTATGATCCTGATATTAGGGTAGTTGGTACGAACAAACTCAACTGAATTATCAGTAGAAGCATTGTCGCCAACTATTAATTGTAAATTACCGTACTTAGATTGAATTACACCGGGTAAAAATTGCTGAAGCAAAGCCTGCCCATTCCAATTCAAGATCACTACTGCTACACTTGGTTCCATTTATCCTGCGTTTTCGTGTTTATTGTGTTTCCATCGCCTATGGCTCCATAACCAGTAGGCGGGGTTTTCATTGATCATATTTTCAAGGATATTGAAACTCATGTCGGTAATTTGATGTTCGGTAGTTTTACTTGGGTCGTTGCAAATTGTCTCGCAATCTACCTCATAATAACCATTTTTTATATGTTTCATTTTGAAATAGATTACTGGCCTGTTGGTTTGTAAGGCTATTTTTTCTAATCCAAGTAACACAGGTGTACGCTGATTGAGGAAAGGGAGCCAGTATTGTATTTCGTGTCCAACAGGTGTTTGATCGTTGGCAAAACAAAACATAGTGAGCTCATTCCTGGTAGATGCTAATACTCTAAGTGTTTGTTTCATAGCAATAAACCGATTGCCAAATCTGGTTCTCATTTTATAGAACCAGCTGTCAAAAAGTTCATTGTTGATTGGCTTAAAAATCACGTAGCTCTGGGGGCAAAGCGTTAAACTGAGCGCCAGCATACCCCATTCCCAATTGCAGTAATGCCCTGTACACGCTAATATGCTTTGGCCATTTTTAACGTGTTGTTCTACTATTTGAAGGTTGTTAAACTTAACACGTTTTTTAAGTTCTGATTCAGAAATGGAAGCCATTTTTATTGTTTCGAGAACGAGCCGCGTAAAGTGTCTGTAGTACGCTTTCTCAATTTTAATAATCTCTTCAATGCTCTTTTGAGGAAAGGAATTGACCAGGTTCTGGCGAACAACTTTTTTACGGTAGCCTAGAATATAATATAGCGGATAGTATAGTAGTGCCGCAAAGAAATACAACAAAGAGGTTGGGAGCAGAGACAAAAAGTTCAAAAAAAATATTCCTGTAGAAGAAAAGCTTTTTTTTATCATTAATTTGGCGAATTGAGAATGCAAACATAAATTATCAGATGCAAAGTTCAGCTATATTCCCACTTTTTTATCTTCCACCTATCAGTTATTTTTCTGGTTTAAAAGACTTTGATGGTAACTTTTTGATTGAAAAGGAAGAGCATTTCCCTAAACAGACCTATAGAAACAGAGCTAGAATATAC
>NZ_JBFTIZ010000075.1:17533-20265 GCF_056395165.1 Pedobacter sp. 10L46_2 | reverse complement strand
GATATGAACCTTCGATGTGGGGAACCTCAATCGTAGGCTTTGGTAGCTATCATTATAAATATGCCAGTGGTCATGAGGGAGATGCCCCTCTAATCGGATTTTCTCCGAGAAGTACTGCTATTGTTTTGTATGTTGCTTGTGATTTTGAAGATAAAGAAAACTTGCTGCTGCAATTGGGTAAACATAAAACAGGGAAAGGCTGTATTTATATTAAAAAACTGGCAGATGTTAATATACAAGTATTAACCAAGATGATAGATCAATCAGTGGCGCATATGAAAAATAAATAAGGTTAGAAGAAATGATAATAACGATTGATCAAAATATCACACTGGAACAAACAGCCGTGAAGCATGCAGAAGGTTTATTGGAAGCGATAAACAGCAGTCGGGCGCAACTATCTGAGTTTTTACCTTGGGTACCCAACATGCAGTCTGTAGGAGATCTTATAGCGTACATCAGGAAATGTGAGCAGCTTTATGAACAGGGTCTTGAAGTTAGCTTTGTGATTATGCTTGATAATCAACCAGTAGGCAGAATTGGTTTGCATTATTTGAATGTTTTTAATCAAAGTGGAGCAATTGGCTACTGGCTGGCAGAAAGTGCACAAGGCCGAGGTATTATGATCCGGTCTTGTAAAGCATTAATTGATTATGGTTTTAAGGAACTGGCATTACATCGTATTGAGATTAAAGCAGCTACTTTGAATTTGAAAAGTCAGGCAATTCCACGCAAACTGGGTTTTCAGCAAGAAGGGGTTTTAAGGCAATCCGAAAAGGTGAATGGTAAATTCTTAGACCTGGTTTTATATTCCATGCTCCATCACGAATGGAAGATGGATGCCTAATAAATGATTTAAGCGTGAGTTTTCCATTATAATGTTATTTTTGAAAAAAGTAATAGCTAACCACATAACTCAATTTTATATTGAAAACACTAGTATTAGGAGCCTCAGGACAACTAGGGCAATGCCTTAAGGCAGTTGCCTCAAATAGAAATATCGACACATTAGATTTCCCGGACGAAAGTGTCGCAAACATCCTTGATGTTGAGAAACTAAAGGCTTTGTTTGCCGAGAAAAAACCAGCATACGTAATCAATTGTGCTGCTTATACGGCTGTTGATAAAGCTGAAGATGATGTAGATCTGTGCAGATTAATAAACAAGCAGGGGGCATTAAATATCGCTTTGCTTTGTAAAGAGTTTGGTGCTAAATTAGTTCACGTTTCAACAGACTTTGTTTTTGAAGGAGCCATTCCAGAATTACTAAAGGAAGATGATTTAGCAGAACCCATTAGCATATATGGCTTAACTAAGCTTGAAGGCGAAACAGATATTATAGATAATCTTAAAGAACATTACATTATTCGCACCAGCTGGCTATATTCTGAGTATGCAAATAATTTTGTGAAAACAATGTTGAAACTAGGAGCGGACCGCGATGAGTTAAATATCATTGCGGATCAGATTGGCTCGCCAACTTATGCTATTGATTTGGCCGGTGCAATTTTGGATGTTATTGCTTCTGGCAAAACGGAATATGGGGTGTATCATTATAGCAATGAAGGATCAATCTCGTGGTTTGATTTTGCTAAAGGTATTTTTGATATCAGCAATACACAGGTAAAAGTTAGCCCGATTCCTACTTCTGCTTATCCGACAAGAGCTAGCCGACCTAAGTTCTCTGTAATGGACAAAACGAAGATAAAAGCAACTTTTGGAATCGAAGTACCTTATTGGAGAGACAGTTTGATTAAGTGTATTGAGCAATTATCTGTACTGGATAAAGCCTAAGCATGTGCTAAATAAACCATGATATAAAAAAAGAACGGAATTATATAAATATTTTTCCGTTCTTTTTCCAATCTTTGATCCGTAATGAAAAGAACACTGCTTACCATACTTGCCATTTTCTATTTGGGTGTTTCCAGTGGAGCAGCTGTGCACTTTCATTATTGCATGGACAAGCTGGTAAGCTGGAGCATGACAAAAAAATCCGGCAAATTATGTGATTTCTGTAAAATGCCTTTGGCAGAATCTAAAAAGAAATCATGCTGTAAAGATGTTAAGCACGAAGTAAAGGTTGAGAGTTCTCAAAAAGTAAACCAAGCGGTTTATAAATTCGATCAGCCATCTGTAGCCATTATATTACCCGAATTATTTGTTAATTATCAGGCCCCGGTGCCTGTTAAAATTATAAGGGAAGCATTAAGCAATGCACCACCTAATAGACAGCAAGTTCCTGTCTACCTAAAAAACTGTACCTACAGAATATAATACCCTCTTTCTTTTCTAATGCCTGGCACATTCGTGCCCTGGTTGCAGCATTACTGTAACCCCAAATTTTTTTATACCATTTTCTTTAAAACTTATTAAGATGAACTCATTAAGATCTCTTTTGGTAGTCGGCTTGACTTTCCTTGGTAGTGCTGTATTTGCACAATCTAAAACCGAAAAAATCAATGTATCTGGAAACTGTGGAATGTGTAAAAAACGCATTGAAACTGCCCTTAAAACTGAAGGTGTTGACACAGCTGTATGGGATGTAAAATCTAAAATATTAACGGTAAGCTACGATAGTGCCAAGATTACAACTGAAGGTATTCAACAAAAAATTGCCGCAGTTGGGCACGACACGCAAAAGGTTACTGCCAAACAAGAAAATTATAGCAAACTACCTTCATGCTGCCAATACGATAGAAAAAGTACAGACAAAAAATAACAAAAAATAA
>NZ_JBFTIZ010000075.1:0-17479 GCF_056395165.1 Pedobacter sp. 10L46_2 | reverse complement strand
TAACTAAAAGAAAGAGGGTTATTATAAATGGTACATAAAATTATAGAATGGTCGATGCGCAATAGATTTATTGTGCTGGTACTTTCCGCAGGGTTGTTTATATGGGGAGTTTTCTCCGTACAAAAAAATCCAATAGATGCGATTCCTGATCTTTCAGAAAATCAGGTAATCGTATTTACAGAGTGGATGGGCAGATCGCCACAGTTAATTGAAGATCAGGTGACTTACCCGCTGGTAACCAATTTGCAGGGGATTCCTAAAATTAAGTATGTAAGAGGTTCCTCCATGTTCGGGATGAGCTTTATCTACGTGATTTTTGAAGATGATGTTGATGTTTATTGGGCCAGAGAGCGGGTTTTGGAACGGATCAGTACCATATCCCGAACCTTGCCAGAAGGCGTATCTCCGCAACTTGGTCCTGATGGAACAGGAGTGGGTCATGTATTATGGTATACCTTAGATGCTCCTGAAATGGACTTGGGCGAGCAACGGGCAATACAGGATTGGTATGTAAAGTTCGCTTTGCAAACCGTTCCCGGAGTAAGTGAAATAGCCTCATTTGGTGGCTTTCAGAAACAATATCAAATCTCGATAGATCCAAACAAATTGCTGTATTATAAACTTACTGTGCCTCAGGTAATAGCCGCAGTTAGGAGCAATAATAACGAGTCGGGCGGACGAAAGTTTGAAATGAGCGACATGGGCTATATCATCAAAACATCGGGCTACCTCAAATCCATTGAAGAAATTTCGAATATCCCGGTAAAGAATCAGAATGGTACGCCAATAAAGGTGTCTGATCTGGCTACGGTTCAGATGACTGGAGAAACCCGATTAGGCATATTTGATCAGGATGGCAAGGGCGAGCGTGCAGGCGGTATTGTAGTAATGCGTTATGGCGAAAACGCTGCAGAGGTAATTGATCGGGTGAAAGAAAAGATGAAGGAAGTGTCAAAAGGCTTGCCTAAAGGTGTAAAATTTGATATCGTGTATGATAGAGGTGAACTGATTAAAGAATCTGTAGACTCTATAAAAAATACGCTGATCGAAGAGATGATCGTAGTATCCCTAATCGTATTTGTATTCCTGTTTCATTGGCGCAGTGCACTAAGTATCATTATACAAATTCCTATTACTATTGCCGCAAGTTTTATCCTGCTCAATGCCTTTGATATTTCGTCCAACATTATGTCGCTAACCGGTATTGCACTGGCCATTGGGGTAATTGTAGACAATGGAATTATCATGAGTGAAAATGCTTATAAGCATTTGGCAGAACGATACGAACAGTGGGAAAAGGATCAAAATAAAACGACAGCATCATGATGAACTGGTTTAAAAATATGTTTCGCAAATCTCCGGATTGGATTAGCGAAGAAGATCGCCTCGCGGTGATCACTAAATCCAGCAAGCAGGTATCCAGAGGTGTATTCTTTGCTACGGTAATTATTATAACCTCTTTTTTACCGGTATTTATGCTAACCGGACAGGAGGGTAAGTTGTTTCACCCGCTGGCTTACACCAAAACATTTATCATGATTGTTGATGCTTTTTTGGTGATTACGCTGGCTCCTGTACTGATCTCTTTCTTTATGAAAGGGAAATTCAGACCTGATCATGCAAACCCGGTAAATAGAGTTTTAGAAAAGGTGTATGAGCCAATTATCAGAACGGTATTGAAATGGAGAAAAACAACTATTGCCATTAATATCATCGCTTTGCTAATTACAATTCCTTTGCTTAAAAATTTAGGCACAGAGTTTATACCGCCATTAGATGAACAAAGTATTTTGTTTATGCCGGTAACCCTGCCTGATGTTTCAAATGCAGAAGCAAAGCGGATATTACAGGTGCAGGATAAGATTATTAAATCGGTACCGGAGGTAGATAAGGTTCTTGGAAAAGCAGGAAGGGCAAATACCGCTACAGATAATTCGCCGATTAGTATGATCGAAACAATCATTACTTTGAAACCGAAAAGCGAATGGAGAAAGGGCGTCACTAAAAAAGATATTGTGACAGAATTGGATGCCAAGCTTCAAATTCCGGGTGTGGTAAACGGGTGGACACAGCCAATCATCAACAGGATCAATATGCTGGCTACCGGTATCCGTACCGATGTAGGAATAAAAGTGTTCGGACAAAATCTGGATACAATTGCTTCGGTGTCAGAAAAGGTAAAAGCAGCATTAGTAGGTACCCCTGGGGTAAGCGATTTATTTGTAGAACCTATTACAGGGGGTAAATACCTGTCTATTGATGTAAAAAGAGAAGAGTTGGCCAGGTATGGCTTAAACGTAGATGACGTTAATCAGGTTGTTGAAAGTGCACTTGGTGGAGCAACTATTGGCAATACTATTGAAGGCAGACAGCGCTTTTCTATAAGCGTACGCCTTGCTCAGGAATACCGCAACAGTGTAGAACGCATTAAAAGAATCCCTATTCAATCAGCTTCCTTTGGTGAAGTTCCTTTATCGGCAGTTGCCGATGTGAAGTTTGAAGATGGGCCGCCAATGATCAGCTCTGATAATGCTATTCTGCGTGGTGCTGTAATGTTTAACGTTCGCGATAGAGATTTGGGCAGCACGGTTAAGGATGCAATGGAGAAGCTGAATAAAGAGAAGGGGGTTCTTCCCGAGGGGTATTTTCTGGAATGGAGTGGACAGTATGAAAACCTGATAAGGGGTAAGCAAACACTGATGTGGATTGCTCCGGTGGTTTTGGTGATCATTTTCTTCTCTCTGTATTTTGCATTTCGCTCTATTAGAGAAGCTTTTTTAAGTCTGATTACGGTTCCTTTTGCCTTAATTGGGGGGGCTTACATGATCTATTTCTGGGGAGTGAATTTGTCTGTTGGTGTAGCCGTTGGTTTTATAGCCCTGTTCGGGATTGCTGTGGAAACAGGGATTGTGATGGTAATTTACCTGAATGATGCCATGCAGCAGCTGATCAAATTAAAAGGGAATTCGAGCGAGACCATTACCAAGGAAGACCTTAGAGAATATGTAATTCATGGTGCAGCAAAAAGGTTGAGACCCAAGCTTATGACAGTTTGTGTGTCGCTATTCGGATTGGTACCCGTGTTATGGGCCAGTGGTGTTGGGGTAGATGTAATGCAACCAATAGTGCTGCCAATGATAGGTGGGGTACTAACTTCTTCCACACACATTCTGTTGGTTACACCGCTTATCTTTTTAATGTCCAAAGAGTATGAATTGAGGAAATATGGAAAACTGGAGGTTCACGATGTACATCATTAAAAAATTAACATGGATATTGTTGCTGCTGCCATTTTACACAACAGCACAACAAAAACAGGTGCTTTCCTTGGATACGATTTTGCACCGTATAGATAAAAACAACCTGTTGCTGCAGTCGTATGGTTTAAAGGCCGAGAGCTATAAACATACCGCTAAAGCGGCAACTGCCTGGATGGCACCAATGATTGGTGTAGGTACATTTATGACCCCTTATCCCGGTCAGGAACTTATGGACGACAGGGATAAAGGATCTGTAATGATACAGCTGGAACAGGATATCCCAAACCTATCTAAATTAAATGCCAACAAACGCTATATCGAATCTAAGGGTAAGGCAGAGAATGAAACCCGCGGCATTACCTTAAATGAATATAAAACGCAGGCAAAAAGGCTGTATTTCGGTTGGCTGGTTGCAGTACAAAAAATAGAAGTGCTGAAACAGAATGAGAAAATTATGCAGACCATGAAGAAGATTGAAGAGATCAGGTATCCTTTTAATCAATCGAAATTAGGTAGCGTATATAAAACCACTGCAAAACTGGAGGAAAACAAAAACATGATCCGCATGCAGGAAGGCGATATTGCTAAATCCAGAGCCTGGTTAAATAGTTTAATGAACCAGCCGGGAAATGCAGATATAGCTATTGATACCAATTATCAGCCAAAGTTTGTACAGGCAGATGCTATTGATACCGGGAGTTTGGCGTTGGCCAGAAATGATATTAAGAAGATGGATTACAATATCCAATCTATGCAGCTGAATATTGAAGCAATGAAAAAACAAAGCAGACCCGATTTTAAGCTGCGGTTCGATCATATGTCGCCTTTAACCAAGATGATGCCGAAGGCTTTTAGTGTAATGGGGATGGTAAGCATCCCGATTGCCCCGTGGTCTTCAAAAATGTATAAATCGGAAGTAAAAGGAATGGAATACGAAGTGCAGGCGATGGATAAAGAAAAGGCTGCCATGTTACAGGAAACCCAAGGGATGCTGTATGGTATGCAATTCGAAATCCAATCTATGCAAAAGCGTATCGATGCTATGGAAAGCAAGATTATTCCCGCACTGCAAAAATCACTGGATGTTAACTTTTTGAATTACCGTGAAAATAAAATGGAACTGCCTGAGGTAATTGATTCATGGGAGGCCCTTACTATGATGCAAACCAGCGTTTTGGATGAGAAATTGAAACTTTATTTAATGATAGCCGATTATGAGAAAGAATTATATCGCTAAGCGGCATACCTACGTATGGCTTGCAATGGTCCTGATCGGCGCGTTGGTAATCAGCTCTTGCAACAGGGGGAAAGACAATAAGCACATGAATCATGATGATCCTGGTGTTGTAAAAATTGACAGTAACCTTTCTCATTTGCTGAAACCTTCAAATGAGCAGGTGGTATCTACGCTCCCGGTAATTAAGGCTGAATATGGAACCAAAATATTTACAGAAGAGGTTCAGGGCATAATCAATTACGATACAAGAAATCAGAACAGCATTGCCAGCAGAGTGAGTGGAAGAATAGAACGTTTGCTGATTAAATACAATTACCAACCTGTTAAAAAAGGACAATTGATAATGGAGGTCTATTCACCGGATTTGGCAGCCGCACAACAGGAATTACTATTCCTGAAAGGTACAGGGACTGATCAGACGATGCTCCAGGGGGCAAAACAACGATTGATGTTGTTGGGAATGAGTGCTGCCAGTATTAATCAGCTAATAAAAACAGGAAAGGTAAACTACCGCATTCCTGTGTATAGCAATGCTGATGGGTACATACTTGAAAAATCTACGGCGCCAGTTGCAGCACCAAGTGTAGCTGTGCCATCATCTGGTGGAGATGAAATGGACAATATGGGAGGCGGAGGAAGCTCATCTGCGGCTACTCCTGTAAGTGCCGCGCCTGTAAATTCCCCTGTGTTATTACGTGCAGGACAATATGTGAGTGCCGGACAATCGCTTTTTACCATCTATAATGCTAATCAGCTGATCGCTGAATTCTCCTTAAAGCCTGCTCTGGCATCGCTTATAAAAAAGGGCGATCATTTTTTATTCTATAAAACGGCTGATAAAAGTACTATTCAGAATGCTAGCATAGGTATGATACAGCCTGTTTTTAAAGATGGGGTAAACTTTACTATTGCCCGCACTTACCTTAATAAACCAAACTTTAGGGTAGGTGAGCTGCTAACTGCCAGAATTCCTGTATTGCTTCATGCCTCATGGTGGCTGCCAGAATCGACTGCGATATCGCTGGGTAATAAAACAGTGGTTTTTAAAAAGGAAGGGAATGTTGTTATCCCTAAAGTGGTAAAGTCGGGGATTACCATTGCCGGAATGATACAGATTAAAGAAGACATCGGCAGCTGGGAGGTAAGTAAAAAAGCGGCTTATCTGGTAGATAGCGAAAGCTTCATAAAAATGACTGAGAACAAAGGAAATTAAGTTATGGAACGGAAATTATTTATAAAAAAGATTGCCTTGTTGGCGTTGGTTCCATCAATATTCATTGCTGCCTGCAGTAGTGAGGATAAATCAAAAGGTAAAATGATTGTCGCAAAACAGCAAACGTTTACTTGTCCGATGCACCCGCAGGTGATAAAAAATGAGATGGGCACTTGCCCCATCTGTGGAATGGATCTGGTTCCATTTGAAAAAAACAGTAATGAAAAGGCGCTGAAAATAGATGAAAAGCGACAAGCTTTAGCAAATATTACCACGGTATTGGTAGGTGAAGGTAGTCTTTCAGGAGCGAAACAGCTTAATGGAAGGCTTACTGTTAACCCAGAGCAAAGCAGTTATGTTTCCAGCAGAATTGCCGGTAGAATAGAGCAATTATATATACGAGAAACTGGTGTTAAGGTTGGTAAAGGACAGCCTTTATACAAGCTTTATTCAGAACAATTGGCCACACTCCAGCAAGAATATCTGATGGCGATGGCGCAGGAAAAAGAATTCAAGGGAGATAAAATAGAGCGGCAGATTGTTGCCGCTGCAAAACAGAAATTACTGTTGTACGGGCAATCCGAAAGTCAGGTACAGCAGCTTGTTAAAACTCAAAAGAAAGATCCGTATGTGGTTTTCTACGCGCCCGAAGGTGGTGTAGTTGCTGAGTTGTCAGTGACTCAGGGTCAGTATGTAACAGAAGGGAGTCCGATTTTAAGATTGGAAGGATATGGGCAGTTATGGGTTGAAGCCGATGTTTATCCAAGCGAGGCAAAAAATATAAAGATGGGTCAGAAAGTTAAGGTTGTTATTGCCGGATGGGAAGATCAGCCACAGGAAATGACCATTAGCTTCATTACCCCGTCACTTCAATCTGGAACCCAGCTTACACAGATCAGGGGAAGTATTGCTAATCCTCAAAATCAATGGCAACCAGGCCTGCAGGCAAATGTTTTTTTACCATCAGCAAATAAGAGTAATGTATTGACTTTGCCGGTTGATGCGGTAATTAGAGATGGTAAAGGTATGCATGTATGGATTAAAAAGGGTAAAGACAGCTTTGAACCCAGATCGGTAAAAACAGGACAGGAGAATAACAATGAAGTTGAAATTTCTGAAGGACTTAAAAATGGAGATCAGGTCGTAGTAACAGGAGCTTATCTTTTATATAGCGAGTATATTCTTAAAAAAGGTAAAAATCCTGTTGGGCATCATTGAGCTGACGACGGACGAGTGCCGTGATGACGAACAAAACCCTAGGTGACAAACTAAAATTGAATAAAACTTAGATTATTAATTAATAAAAAAGAAGAAGATGAGAACAGTAACTAATTTCATTATTACTTTGGCAGCAGTAACCTTATTTGCTGCATGTAGCAACCCACAAAAAACAACAGAAACAGATGCACACGAAGGCCACAGTCACGCGGCAGGAGAAACGCATGCCGAAACTACAGAAAAGGGTACTGCTGCTGCCGTAAATTTAAAAGACGATAAATTAAATGCAGTTTATCAACATTATGTTCATTTAACCAATGCACTTGTTAAAGGCGATGTGGCTGAGGCAAAAGTGGCAGCTAATGCAATTGAACTAGGCGCTAAAGATTTAGCTAATGGCACTTCTTTAGCCTCATTAGTAGCGAAAATAGGATCAGCAACTGATATTGATGCGCAAAGAATTGCATATGCTGAATTGAGTACAAACTTTATAGAAAGAGTAAAAGCATCTGGTTTAAGTTCCGGAGAAGTATATGTAGATTATTGCCCAATGGCTTTAAATGACAAAGGAGCATCGTGGTTAAGCAACCAAAAAGAAATAAAAAACCCTTATTTTGGCGAAAACATGCTGGCCTGTGGCGAAGTGAAAGAAACTATACAATAATTGAGATTGGTTTCTATATATTTATAGAAACCAATCATCAAAATGAAATCATTTCCTTTCATCTCTTTAAATCAAAGTCTGGGGCTCTTACGGGTATTTACTTGTTTGTTGTTCCTTGCACATGCCGTAGTTCGTATAACCGGTGGAACTATTGAGCGGTTCGGTGGCTTTCTTAACGGCAAAGGCTTTGTATACGGAACCGCTTTTGTTTGGGGAATTACTGCATTTGAAATCATAGGAGGACTATTGCTCCTTGCCGGGTATTTCAGAAAATGGATTTCAATAGGATTTATCATAATGCTTGCAATTGGCATTATAATCATACATGCAGAAAATGGTTGGTTTGTTGGCGAACATGGATCAGGGGGGATCGAATACAGCGCAATATTGATCGTTTGCTTTATTGTAATTGCGGCTGATGAATCAAAAAGCAAGTTAAGCTGATAAAAGATTCTTTTTTAACATATTCAACCTGATGTAGGCAATAACACTATAAAAACACCAAAGCAAAATTAAATGTATTAATGCTGAAGGATTTGCTGATAAACTCGCTCCCGACTGAACTATTGAGGAATAGATTTGAATAAATGGTGTTGTAGGTAATAGTTTTGATAGCCATTGAACAGCTAAGGGTAAGGATTCGAATGGCCATGAGTATCCCGTGATCAGAAAAATCGGATAAGTAGAAAAAGCCATCATTTGCAGGCAGAGCAATTGCGATTTAAACAGCGATCCAATAAATTGAGCCATAGGAATAAGCGTAAGAATAAACAGTATCAATAAGACACTCAATTCGAAACCATTGCCGCGCATCGGTAAATTGAGCAGGTTATAGTTTACATTCAAAAAGAAAAAAGCATAAGCTGAAAATAGAAACAGATAAAATAATCCTTTCCCCCAGATACCGGTAGATATTCCTCCCCTTAGCCACTCCCCAATACGTGAATGTTGTCGCTCTCCGGCCACACTTTCAGATAAACCTATCAGTAAGGTTTGTTGTAAAATTAATGCCAGTAGTCCAGGGAGCAGGAATGCACCATAGCTTGATCTTTCGTTAAACATTGGCCTGTAATCTAAATTCACGGGCAGTACGTTTTGCATGGCTATGGTGGAGCTCATGCCTTCGCTTTTTTGGAAATACTGTAAGCGTACACCTGCACCAATGGTAAGGCATATTTGCTGCACGTTCATTAGGATATCGCTTGAGGGCAGGAACCGGGCTGCATTTACGGCAAGTACCACATTGCTCTGCTTTAAGGTTAGTAAATTTGATTCTGTACCTTTTGGAATATAAAAATACCCCTGACAGTTTCCACGGTACATTTGCTCTTTGGYCTCTTCAAGATTAGGGAAATGAATTAATTCAACAATAGGAGAGTTATCAATATTTTGTTGGAGCAACCTTGATAGCCTTGAATGATCATCATCAACAACAGCAAGCTTTACATTTTGCTCTTCTTTATTAATGTAGATGCTTCCATAAAAAAACGCATAAAGCAACGGCGCAATCAAGAGGGTCAGGAGCAAGCTATGGTCCTTCGCCACAAGGGCGGCCTCTCTTAAAAAGAGCTTAATTATGGACTGCCCTGATTGCTTTTTCATCTTTACTGGTATTAAACTGACGTTGAAATAAAAGAATTGCAGTTGGGAACATCACTGCGCAAAACAATAAAAGCTTATTTAAATCTGCCTGTGCATAATGCAATGGTAAATTCATATAATAAACCTTAAAAAAGGCATCCAGAAATGGTGTGTAAGGCATAATGGTAGCATAGTATTGATCGTACCATGGCATGGCCCATCTTGGAAATGTAAATCCACTAAAAACAAAAGCCGGAGAAGTATAAAATAAAGCGGTATCACCCGAGAGCATTACATCTTTAAATAAAGCTGAAATAAAGAGACCAATTCCAATGCATGCTAATGAGAGTAGTGTATAAATAACAAAGAATTTGCCAGTGGCAGCTGAAATTCCAATATCGAAAAAGGGAAATACAACAAAAGCAATAAGTATAAAATTAACCCAGCTTATTACAAGGTGGGCAATGGTTTTAGCTGTAATTACGGTCAAGGCCGAACCCTTTGACAATTCATACAGCTCCTGCATTGTTTCAGTTTTCCATTCATAATTCAGGGCAAGCATACTGCTTACGATTAGTATCATTTGTATGCCCACGGTTATTAATCCGGGCACCAGATACTCCTGGTAATTGTAACTTGCATTATAGAGCTGATAAGAATTCAGTTTAATTGGATTGGCGAGCGCCATCGCCTGATCGGCTTTCATTCCTGTTTTTATCAGCTTCTTTAAAATTACACCCGAACTCCCGGTAATTACAACTTCGGCCACGGCCTTATATACCATTTTTGCTGGTACCAGAGACGCTGCATTGGTATACAGCGTTACATTAACCGGGTGTCTGCTGTAAATGTCTTTCTGCATGTTTACAGGGAAATGTATGGCTCCAAGTATTTTGCCCTGCTGTATTAGTCTTTCAACCTCGGCCTCACTGCTAACTCTTCTTGTAATGTTTAACGCTTCTCTTTGTTCCAGTAAAAAAGTAAGCTGTCGGCTAACTGGACTTTGGTCGTCATCCCATATGGCAAATGATAAATGTTTAGCTTCTTCTTTTTGGTAAATCACCGCATAGAATGAAAACAGAAGCACGGGAACAACCAGCATAACCAGGTAAAATACCTTTAAGCTGAGAATTCGCTTCCATTCCCTAATGATGATATGGCCAAAACGATTCATTAAGGCAGAATTAATGATGCAGTCATACCGGAACGTAGTCCTTTTACCCGTGATTGGTTTTCGGGCTTAAGCTCTATGGTAAAGGTTCTAAGTTCAAACTGCCCCTTATCTTTTGATGGTACCCAATTGGCAAATTCCAGTGTTGGCGATATTGAGGTTACTTTTACAGGGAAGATTTCAGGTTCGCATCCCGGTACTTTTACAGATGCAACCGCTCCTAATTTCAATAAGTTGGCTTTGTCCTGCCTGATGTTGAACCGTAAAAGTGTCGAATTCTTTTTTTCAATGGTCATCATAGGATAGCCTATTGATACGATCTCACCCTGATGGGTAACCAAACTCGAAATAACTCCATCTGCAGGAGCATAAACTTTGGTGTTATCTCCAAGAGCCTTTGTAAGCTCGTATGCCTGCTCTGCCTGTTTTACAATAGCATTAGCGGTTTTAAGCAGCTCGGGCCTTGTCCCTTCTTTCAGCATTTTTAAGTTCAGCTCTGCAGTTTCCATTTCTTTTTTAGCTGCCTGATATCTGAAATAGAATACATCTTTCTCTTGCCCTGATATCACATCAGCATTGTATAAACGTTCCATACGCTGATAAGTGGTGTTAAAAAGGTTGTACTGTTCCTGACTGATCTGATACAGCTTAGAAGTTGCTTCAATTAGCTCTGGTCTGGCGCCGTGGGTTAATAACTCTTGTTGACCTTTAGCTGCATCAATAGCTGAAAGTGCTTGGGCCTTAATGGCATCTATTTCGTTTGAACGTAATATGGCAACTAACTGTCCGCTTTTTACCGTATCTCCCTGCTCAACAAGCAGTGAATCCAATCTGCCCGGAAATTCTGCTGCTACGTCAACACTAGATGCGTCAACCATCCCAACAAAGTTGTTTTCATCTTCCTTGTTTCCCGCCAGAAAGAAAAATAAAGCAATAATTACTACCACTATAGGAATGAGCAGTGCCCAATAGTTTTTTAGAATGTTTTTCATCACTTAATGTATTGAGTTATTTGCTGTGGTTTACCTAGACTGTTGAAATATTCTGCTGCGGCTAAATAGTATCCAAACACTGCGGTATGGTAGCCTTTTTCAATTTCTGTTTCTATTAATAAAGCATCATTTACATCTTTTGGAGAGGAGAGTTGGTTTCTCATCCGTTCTGTGATCAGGCGGCTCGTGGTATGGGCATCCTTTCTCGCATTATCTAGTGATGCCACCTCATTTTGAAGAGATTTCATCTTGTTTCTGGCAACTGTAGATAAGACCTGTATTCCCAGACTTGCATTCTTCTCAGCAAGTTTTGCTTCTTCAATCAATTGTCTGGCTGCCAGTGTTCTTTTTCTTGTTTGTCCATTAAAAAGCGTCCATTGTAATTCTACACCAACAAACCAGTCGGGCATAAGTAGGGGCAGGTCTCTTTGATATAAATTATAATTCCCAATGGCAAAAATGTTGGGTAAAGAAAATGAACTGCTGATCTTTTCGGCTGTTTTAGCATACGAGATCTTACTGCCGGCCATTTTATATACAGGATTTGATTCCCAAAAATCGCCCTCAGGTTTAAATGGCTCAATAACTGCATATGTCAGCGTATCTGTAATTATTATTGCAGAGTCTAACGGGACGCCAAGTAGCTTGTTAAGTTCAATATAGGCATTTTGCTGCTCCAGCTTGATGTTATTGAAATGGCTTTCGGCCTGTGTTAGTATTACATTTGTCCAGCTTTTCTGATAAGGCGCAAGGATTTGGTTTTTCACCAGTTCCTGGGCATAATTGTTGTTTTTGGTTAGCGCATCAACCATTATCTGCTGCTTATTGAACAGGGTATTTAAATATAAAATGCGCAGGTATTGTGCTGCAATCAAAAAATCGACTTCTTTATTTACCAGATCAACGTTGATATCTGCAGAATTTACAAGGGATTGAGCCAGGTTACTGGCAGCATCAAGTTTGTTTCCCAGAAAAATGGGTTGCCTTACACCTAAGCCGGCTACAAAATAAGATTGCTTACTTAAACTCGGATTATAGTTGGGATAAACGCTCCCGATAATATTTTTGGAAGCATTATATATCCGGTCTTGTGCGGCTTGCGACAAATCATTGCCGGTAACCTCTTTAAATACTTCATTTGCAGCATTAACACTTTGCTTTGAAGAACCCTCTACAATACCATCTTTTACTGTCTGCAAATTTACCGTTAATGGGCTGCTAAGGTAAGTATAGCTAGATAGCAGGTCTACTTTGGGCAAGTAGCTTTTCTTCTCGGCCTGCAAATTATACTGACTGGATAGCAGTGCAGATTTTGCTTGTCTGAGCGTCATGTTATGATCCCGGGCGAGATTAAAACATGTTTCAAGAGAGGTCGTTTGGCCGTTTGCTGTAACAACAAAAATTGCCAGTATCATGAGTAGTAAGTACCACTTAAGATGGTTTGTTGGTTTGTTTCTCATCGATCCAGGTTAATGAGTACTATAACTTTAAACTTTACATGGCTTACGTGTTGAATAAAGTTGATCTTATCTATCAACTCTCTCCAGGCTAATAAAGTTTTAAAAATTTACATTAAATTTTCGATTTATGAAACTTAATAATGATAATTGGCGCTTAAAGTTTAACCCTGACGGCAAACCTTTATCTGAAAAGCATTTGCCGGATTACCTACTGTCATCATTTTAAACTCATCCCGTGTAATCCCCAATTCAAATAAGGAAGGTTTTAATACTCCAAAAATGGTGTTATAAGGTATTGAGTTGCCATTTTTAAAAGCGTTGAAAGCAGCTTTGCCGCCTTCTTCTGTAACGGCAAAACCATCGTCATGAGAAATCAATACTTTATGTAGCAGGCCTTCACCTTTTAATCTGTAAATATGATTTCGATATTGAACAATCGAGTCCCTGTCTTCATTAATGCCATCTAAACTAATCCAGCAACCTTTTTTTGCCAGTTCAACGTGGAAAAATCCTGTTGGATCATTTTGTGCATGTACCCAGATTAGAGCTTCCGGACTTACCCCTGCTTTAATAAGGATTTCGACTTCCTGGCGCGCAGCGGCACCATTTCCTGTATGTATGGCTATTTTTAAACCACTTTTTAGATGGGCAATTGCTGCGGCTTTAATTAATTTTTCTTCAATAGGTTTCAGTGGTGCACTATCTACTCCAAGTTTTATAAAACCAGGGCGGATATCGGTTCCATCGATTCCATTCTCCCATTCTTTTAGCCATCTGGTAGCTAACTCTTCACTGGTTTCTGTAAAGGCGTGGTTGGGTAGATATTTATGTCCTACTGCTGCGTAATAGCCTGTATTGGTTATAATGTTAATGCCACTGGCTTTTGAAAGTAATCTTAGTAATTCTACATTTCTGCCGATATGTGCAGGAGTACACTCAATAATGGTGGTGACGCCAGATTTTTTAGCAGCTTTTAAATAGGGAAGCAACAGGTTTGCTGTTACTTCATTATCGTATTCGGGACGCGTATCAGGTTCTGCGCCTTTAAAATCGGTAATAATGTGTTCATGTGATAAGGTAAGGCCCATTGAATTTGTCTCAATTTTGCCATTCACAGTCATTACAAAACCTTTTTCAGCTCCAGATGATTCTGCTGCAAGCGCTAGAAAACTCGGATATAAACTGATAAAACCTGCAAAACAGGAAAGAGATATAAACTGACGTCGCTCCATATACAAAAATAATTTAATTACCGGTATTTTTATGTAGTTAGTAGGGCTATGCTTTACCTATGGCTCAGGAATGCTTAAGGTTAGCCCAGAAGCAGAGCAAATGCACCTTTGTCTTTTTTCCACCCTTTAAAAGTGAATTATGCTACAATTTGAATTGTATCTGGTTTTATTGCATCTTTATTAAGCTGTTAAGCATACCTTTTACTTTATTTGAGATATTATAAATTTGTTTTAATGAGCAAACAAAAGACGAATTCCGGGCTTTTATTAAAATTAACAATTGGTTTTGTTGGTATAGCATTATTTGTGTCTTTAACAGGTGTAAAAACGCCTTCAACGCAAAATCCAATAATTGCTCAAACGGCTGTTAAATCAGTTGATTTTCTCAATAGCATTGGCGTAAACTCAGCGATCTCGAAGCGGGGAGAATCTTTGGACAAGACTATCGAGCTAATGAAGTATACAGGCATCAGATGGATTCGTGCAGGTTATGAAGGAGATATTCCTGAGGCAGATTTCATTAAACTCCATAAAGAGACAGGTGTTAGATTTAGCTACGGTCTGTTAAGTGGCGGAACTGACATTAAAAGGTTGTTAGCGGGAGCCAGAAAGCTCGATGCAGTAGGAGCCCTGCTGGCTTTTGAAGGTTCTAACGAACCAAACAACTGGGGGTTTAAATATAAAGGGGCAGAGGGCGGAAAGAACTTAACCTGGTTGCCGGTTGCTCAATTACAAAAGGATTTATATGATGCAGGGCTGGCACATCAATGCCTGATGGAACTAAATATGCTGATTTTGCAACATGTCATAATTATTTCTCACATCCTTCCCATCCGGGACTGTACGATAACCAAACATGGAATGCTGCCGATCCGGGGCCACTGTGTAAGGTTGACGGGCTCTATGGCAATTATGGAAAAACCTGGAGAGGAAAACATAAGGGATATACCGAAAACGAACTTTTAACATTACCGCGGGTTACAACTGAAACAGGGGGAACGCTAACTGATGAAATAACTGAAGAGAAGCAAGCCCGACTTTACCTGAACTTATACCTGTCGCAATTCAAGAGGAACTGGAGGTATACTGCTGTTTATTTATTGCGAGACAGGGTAGATGAGGCAGGTAATCAAACTTTTGGTTTTTATAAGCCAGATTATAGCCCAAGAAAATCAGCCATATATTTACACAACTTAACTACAATTCTGGCCGACAAACCATTAAAGTTTAGCTTAGGGAAATTAGCTTTCCAAATTATTGGTCAACCTGAAACTGTGCATACGCTATTGCTCCAAAAAAGTAATGGCAGGTTTGAATTGGTAATTTGGGGAGAAAAAGCAAAGGGCACTGAAGAAATAGAAATAAAACTAAGCAAGGCATATCCTCTGGTAAAAGTTTATGATCCTACAAAGGGCACAGAAGCAGTTCAGGTTTTAAGGAATATAAAATCAGTTAAACTTAAAACCAGTGATCATCCTTTTGTTATTGAAATATAACACAGATGTTTTTCTTATATTTATAAAGTAAAAAAACTTTCTTTGCTACTCTAATTATCCCAATTAATGAAGCGCTTCAAATTTTTTGTGCCTTTTATCCGCGAGAACGGAAAGATTATTTCCAGTTATATTTTTACTCTTTTTTTTATTGGTCTTGCTATTTGGTTTATTAAACAGGAGCGGGGCGAAATACATCATGTAAAGCAGTTGCTAATAACAGCAAAATGGTGGTGGTTAAGTGCAGGGATGTTATTGAGCGTAGTTTATGTATTTATTCATGGAATGATGTACCGATCGTCATTTGCTGCGGTATCGAGCAAAATATCAATAGCAGATGGCACCATTCTTTTTTTAAAGCGAAACTTTGTGAGTGTTTTCTTGCCGGCTGGTGGGGTCTCATCGTTGGCTTTTTTTAGTGTGCCAATAGAAAAGAAGGGGGTAAGCAGATCACAAATTAATTTTGCCTCGTCTATATATGGTTTTGTGGGTATCTTATCGGTATTGGTAATTGCCATACCTGTATTTGTTTATGGCGTTTTAGAAGGAACTTTAGGTCAGGGAGAGTGGTTTGGTTTGTTGGCAGCCTTGCTGTTAATTGCCGGTATATATTTGTTGTACAGGTCGGTTATAAAAAAAGGAGTAGTTTATAAGCTCGTTGTTAAATATCTTCCTTCTGTTGAAGTATTTGCAGCGGAGTTTAGGGCCAATAAAATTGAACGTAAGCATTTTCTTTCAACATTCGTTTACAGCATGCTGATAGAAGTTGTTGGCATAGTTCACATCTATATTGCGATGATTGCATTAGACATGAACCCCTCTTTAATTTTTGCTACCATTAGTTACGTAGTTGCCGTTGTGTTTTTAATTATTTCTCCTTTTTTAAGAGGACTGGGTGCGGTAGAAGCCTCTATGGCTTTCATTTTAATTAGATTGGGTTACTCAAATGCAGCAGCAGTTTCAATTACATTGCTGTACCGTTTTATGGAATTTTGGATTCCACTGGTTCTCGGTGCCTTAAGCTTCCTTCTTAAAATTAACAAATTATTAATGAGAATTGTACCTGCCTTGCTGTTATTGCTGCTGGGTATTATTAATATTGTGTCCGTACTTACTCCTGCAATCCACTCGAGGCTTGCATTTCTTAAAGATTTTCTTCCTATAGAAGCAATTAGAGTGTCCAATTACTTTGTATTGCTTGCGGGATTGTTTCTGCTGGTTACAGCTGCATTTATGCTTAAAGGACTGCGAATGGCATGGTACTTTGCAGTTGCTTTGTGTATACTTTCGCTGGTAKGGCATTTAACTAAAGCAATAGATTATGAAGAAGCCGGGTTTTCGATAATTGTGCTGGTTATTTTAATAGGATCAAGAAAAGAGTATTATATAAAACACAATTCAAGATTAAGGTTTATTGGCATTCAAACTACGTTATTAAGCATCCTGGCCGTTTTGCTTTATGGTGTTATTGGATTCTATTTCCTTGATCAAAAACATTTTGATATTGACTTCAGTTGGTTGCAATCCATCAGGTATACTTTACAAAATTTTTTATTGGTGGGTAGCTCTGATTTGGTGCCTCAGGATGCGTTTGCCAGAGGCTTCCTTTTTTCAATTAATATTAGCGGATTCTTATCTATAGCCTTCTTGATTTATACACTGATCAGGCCATATATTTTGAAAATGGACACTTCAGAAGAGGAATTTGAAGCGGCTAAAGCTGATCTGGAAAAATATGGTAATTCAGCAATTGATTATTTCAAAACTTATAGAGATAAGCTGATTTATACCACAGACGAACTGGAAGGATTTATTGCCTATCGAATAGCCGGTAATTTTGCTGTGGTATTAGAGCTTCCGGTTACACTGCCAGAAAACAGACAGGGTTTTATCAAATCGTTCGACAGATATTGCATCGAAAGCGGGATGAAAAGCCTTTATTACAGGGTATTACAGGG
>NZ_JBFTIZ010000074.1:0-18439 GCF_056395165.1 Pedobacter sp. 10L46_2 | reverse complement strand
GGCTTTTACAGATGCATTGACCACAGAGGAAAAGCAACCAGACACTTTAGTAAAACAAAAAGATATTAATCAAAAAATTGATGGGCTTTGGGATAAAATCAGAACAGAGGAAAACACGATTACACCTGTTAAAGAGGCTAAGATAAGTTCATTAATATATTGGAAGTGGATAGCCGCAGCGTTGGTTGTGGGCGTTTTAACTGTGTTTTTTTTCTATGGAAGAAAACCAGCTGTTCCGGATCAGTTTGCAGGTTCAGAAATGCACCGGATCTATGTTCCTTTTGGAAAAACCAGAGACTTGAAATTGTCTGATGGCACAAAAGTTAAATTGAATGCAGGGAGTACATTTACTTATCCGGAAGTGTTTTCTGCTACAAGCAGAGAAGTGAGCCTGAAGGGTGAAGGTTTTTTTCAAGTCGAAAAAAATCCTAAAAGGCCTTTTCTGGTTCATACCGACAAGTTCATTGTAAAGGTATTGGGAACTGTATTTAATGTTAAGGCATATGCAACAGATAAAAAGGTTGAAACTACATTGCTTAGCGGAAAAATCCTGGTTGAATTAAATGATAAGCCAGAAAAGAAGATTGTGATGCTGCCTAATGAAAAGCTCACTGTTGCAAATGACCTGGAGCAGGGCAGAAATGCTGATAAAAAAGCAGCCGTACTGGAGTATCAGCTAGAGAGACTATCTGAAGCCAATACACAGGACGTTAAAGAGATTGCCTGGTTGAGCAATAAAATGATTTTTACAAATGAAAGTTTTGAAGAAGTAGGTAAACAGATTGAGAGACGATTTGATGTGAAAATGGTATTTGATAATGAAACCTTGAAAAAAGAAGAAATTAGTGGGGTGTTTGAAGAAGAATCTTTGGAACAAGCACTCTCCTTAATAAAAATGACTACTCCATTTAAGTTCAGAAGGGATAAAGGAGTAGTTCACCTCTCTGCACCTTAAGCAAATAATTAACCAATAATAAAAACCAAATTAAACTAAAAAAATGAAGAAATTTTATCTAACCGATTCCTGAAAATCCACAAATAAATAAGGGAAGAATTGCAGTTCTTCCCCTTAAAAATCCGGATTTAATTCACAAGAGTAAGCGTTGTAATGGACTTACTCTATTCCTTAATTTTCAAAAACAAATGTAATGAAAAAGATTACAAAAGCTTTTGCGTGGCTTTATATGCAACCACCTTTTAAAATAATTTTGCTAATGAAAGGAGCATTATTACTAATTATGTTCACCTGTTTACAGGTTTCGGCGAATGTTTACTC
The DNA here is from genome assembly GCF_056395165.1 of Pedobacter sp. 10L46_2. Classification (NCBI taxonomy): domain Bacteria; kingdom Pseudomonadati; phylum Bacteroidota; class Sphingobacteriia; order Sphingobacteriales; family Sphingobacteriaceae; genus Pedobacter; species Pedobacter sp. 10L46_2. The sequence continues at coordinate 17,163 of NZ_JBFTIZ010000074.1, read as the reverse complement.
TCAGGAAAAGTTCTCACTTGATTTAAAGCAGACGGAAGTAAGCAACATTCTCACAAAGATTCAAAAACAAAGTAACTACCGCTTTTTTTACAATTATGCCAGCTTAAAGAAGCTGGGTAAAGTAGATTTGCAGGTAAAAGATGCGGGTATCCACGCCATTATGGATGCATTAATGGGCAGTAAATTGCCATATAAAATAGCTGATGATCATGTGGTAATCATTGGTGCGCCAGAAGCCCAAATTGCCATAAAAGGTAAAGTTGTTGATTCAAAAGGAGAGACACTTATAGGGGTTAGTGTTAAATTGCAAGGAACCAATATTGGGGCTACAACTAATGTTAACGGCGAGTTTGTAATTAATGCTCCTGAAAACGGGGTTTTAGAGTTTAGTTATGTTGGCTATGAAAAACAGATTGTTAATATAGCCGGACAAACTAACCTGACCATTACTATGGTTGAAACGAATTCCAATTTGGATGAGATTGTAGTTGTAGGTTATGGTACCTCTAAAAAAATAGATGTTACAGGATCAATAGCCAGTATTAAAGGTAGCGATATTCAGAATTTACCTGTAAGTACAGTTGCCCAGGCATTGGAAGGCAGAGCAACGGGTGTTAATATAGTTCGTAATGATGGAACTCCAGGTGCTGCGCCAAGTATCCGTATCCGTGGTACCGGTACTATAAATGATGCTAATCCTTTGGTAGTAATTGATGGAGTGCCTTCAGGTAATCCTGACGCCTTAAGTGATGTTAACCCTAACGATATCGCTTCAATAGAGATATTAAAGGATGCATCGTCAAGCGCTATTTATGGTACAAGAGCTGCGAATGGAGTAGTTTTGGTAACAACTAAAAGAGGTAGTTACAGTCAGAAATTAGCTACTTCCATCAATGCATATACAGGTGTTTCTAAATCTACCAAGTACATCGACTTGCTTACGGCTCCTGATCTTTATGCACTTAAAAGGGAAAGATTTACTAACGATGGGGCTGCTATTGAAGCACCATGGAATGATGCGTATTACTCGACCCAGCGCACAGACTGGCAGAAGGCCATCCTGGGAAGCGGAAAAGTAAATAATATCGATCTTAATCTGCAGGGAGGTAATGAGGTTTCTACCTATTATTTTTCTACTTCTTTTTATGATGAAAAAGGGATTATCGACAAGTCTTACTTTAAACGCTTTAGTACCCGCATCAATTCGGAGCATAAGATTAAACCCTGGTTAAAATTAGGGCAAAACTTGCAGGTAACTTATGGGGAAACCAATGGTTTTAATAATAATGATTCTCAGACAGGCCTTCTCTTTTCTGCGTTAAGGTTTAATCCTGCAATTCCAACAATGAATGATGATGGAACATATGGAACCTCAAAAGCTTTTGCCAACCAGTTAGGTGATATCAATAACCCTTATTCAACCATTCAACAGGCTGATGCTTATAACCGTAAATACAGGGCTATTGCCAATGTGTTTGCAGAGGTGCCTATTTATAAAGATTTAAAATTCCGCGCTAACTATGGTTTCGATGGTACAATTGGCCGCAGTTATTCTTTTAACATAGAAGACAGAATCCAAACAAGAGAAACAACAAGTTCAACATTAACGCAGGCAGAAGCGGAGAATTATTCACACTTGTTAGATCTTGTTCTTACTTACGATAAAGTAATCAGCAAAAGTCATATCACTTTCACTGGTGGATATTCTTCGCAAAGTTTTAGAGGAAGCTATTTCTCTGCTGGCAGAGTGGGGTATGACGATACTTCTAAAGACCAAAGGACTTTAAGAAAAGGAAATGCCTTTTTAACTGCCGATGGTAGTTATGATGATCCGTCGGGCCTGGAATCAGTTTTTGCAAGAGGATTTTATGATTACGATGGCAGATTTTTAGCAACCCTGACTTTTAGAGCAGATGGTTCATCAAAATTTGCTGCCGGAAACCGTTGGGGTTACTTCCCTGCATTCTCTTTAGGGTGGAGAGTATCTAATGAGAAATTCATGAAAGATGTGAGCTGGATAAGCAATTTAAAGATCACCGGAGGATGGGGAGAGCTGGGTAACCAGAATATACGTGGTTTCCAGTACGCGAGTTCGATAGTTGTGGGGAATACTTATGGTACAAATGGCTATACTTTTGGAGGTTTTGGTGTTAATGGTTCGGCAGTAACAATAACTGCAAATCCGGATATCACCTGGGAGCGTGCAGCCATGACCAATGTGAGTTTGGAGGCAGGCTTTTTAAACAATAAGTTAAGCACTACAATTACCTATTTTGATAAAAACACCAATAAAATGCTTGTGCCTGCCTTATTGATAGGAACAGCAGGAAGAGTAACTGCTCCTGACATTAATATTGGTAACATGAATAATCGTGGTATAGAGGCAGAGGTGAACTACCAATCGGGTGATACCTTTAAATACTCTTTTGGGCTTAACGGCTCATTCATCAAAAATGAAGTAACTAAGCTTTATGGCTTAAATGCCTTTATTCCTTCTACAGTGTATGGCCGTTCTAGTCAGGAAATTTCAAGAACCTATGAAGGCCAGTCTATAGCTTCTTTTTATGGGTGGAAAACAGCAGGACTGTACCAAACTCAGGCTGAGGTTGACAATGATCCTTATTTGAAGAATGATTCAAGAAAAGGTGCTATAAAGCCAGGAGATGTTCGTTTTGTTGACATTAACGGAGATGGTATGATTGATGGAGCAGATAGAACCTATCTGGGAAACCCTAATCCAAAAGCAACTTTGGGCTTTCAAACCACGCTGTCTTACAAAGGATTCGACTTGTCGGCAAACGTAACAGGCGTATTTGGAGTGAGCTTGTATAATGCAGACAGGATGCAAGGCACTGATCCAACCTATTCTTTTAATCTTTATGCAGAAACATTAAATAGATGGACAGGGCCGGGAACGAGTAATTCAATACCAAGGATGTCACTTGATCGTGCAAATGAGAACTATCGTACTTCAGATCTGTTTGTTGAAAATGGTAACTATGTTAGCTTAAAGAATTTAACAATAGGCTATACACTGCCTGATTTTATTGTAAAAAAGGCCACTTTTAATAGCTTAAGGCTATATGTGACTGGTCAGAATTTATTCATGATTACCAATTATTCGGGTTATACTCCTGAACTGGGATATACAAATGGCAATAGACAAAGAGGCGTTGATGTTGCTCAATATCCATCTGTACGCTCGTTCACATTTGGTTTAACCCTTAAAATCTAATCACCATGAAAACAAAATATATCATATATACATGTCTATTTGTAGTGGCTTTTTCCACTGCATGTAAGAAAAATCTGGACCTCACTCAGAAAGGGGTTTACAATACAGATAACTATTTCAGAAATGAAACCGATGCTGTAAATACAATTTCTGGTATTTATAACTTATTAGCCCAAGAAGATTACATTTCTCATGCTGAAACTACATTTGATGTAGCATCAGATGATTACTGGCGTTCAGGAGATCATGCTGAGGATGAAGCAATAGAGAATTTGACTTACAATGCATCAAATGCACAGATAAATTTTAGCTGGACCTATAAATATGAGACGGTGAACCGCTCAACAAATGCGATTATCAACATCCCAAAAATCACTGATATTACTCCTGCTATAAAAGACCGTAGCATGGGAGAAGCTTATTTCTTCAGGGCGTTTGGCTATTGGAGATTAATGGTAATCTATGGCGACGTACCTATTGTTAACGAGGAAGATTACGCTAAGAGTAACTTCAACATACCTAAATCTTCAATTGAGGAGGTTCGTAAACAAATTGAAGCAGATCTTTTGAAAGCTGTAGACCTTTTACCGGAAAACTATGGCGCTGCGGATTTTGGAAGGGTGAGTAAGGGAACGGCTCTAGGGTTGTTAACTAAATTGTATATGTATTGGGAAAAGTTGCCGGAAGCAATTACAACCGGTGAAAAATTAATAAACAATAGTAAATATGCATTGGCAGCTACTTATGCAGAGAACTTTACGAGGGCTAATAAAAACAGTACTGAGCTCCTGATGTCTGTACAAGGATTACAGAATGTGATGTCTAATGATTATACAGTTTATTATATTCCAAGAGCCTGGGGAGGATACGGATTTAGTCAGCCATTAAAAGGACTCGCAGATGAATTTGAATTAAACGACCCACGTAAATCTGCTACATTATTAAGCGTAGGAGATAAGATAGATTTAGGGGATGGCAAAGGTGATACTGAGTTTACATCAGATTTGTCATCAACCGGATTTAGCTTTCGTAAATACGCGGTGTTTTTTCCGGCCGGTTCTTCGGAAGGAAATGGTGTAGACCATAATTATGCAGTTCCGTTAATGCGGTCGTCTGATATTTATCTTTTAGTTGCCGAAGCAAAGATCCGTACTCAGGGCGCTGGAGCTGGTGATGCATTGATTAACCAGGTAAGACGCAGGGCATCAGTATTATTACCCCCTGTTGTAAATGCAGGAATGAAAGAATTGATTCATGAAAGACGTGTTGAATTGGCAGGAGAAGGCGAAAGACATCAGGATTTGATGAGATGGGATAAAAAGAACTTAGTTGATATAGCGGCAATATATAATCTGGCAAAATCAAAAGCTCCGGTAGATCAGGGCAAAACAGTGACTTTTGTGCGACCTAAGCATTATTATTATCCAATTCCTCAGGTTGAGATAGATAAAAGTAACGGTGTGTTAAAACAAAATCCGAATTACTAAACTCATTTATGCAAGAAAGATTTGCCACCCTGGATATTTTTAGAGGAATGACCATTTGTTTTATGATCATTGTAAATTCTCCAGGTTCAGGAGCCCCACAGTGGGCTCCTTTAGATCATGCCGCATGGTTTGGCTTTACGCCAACTGATCTGGTTTTTCCATCATTTCTTTTTGCAGTTGGTAATGCATTGAGCTTTTCAAAAAAGAAATTTGAAAGTGATAGCAGTTTTTTGATGAAGATATTTAAAAGATCTGCTATCATCTTTTTACTGGGTTATTTAATGTACTGGTTCCCATTTATGCATAGAGACGATGGTAACTGGGTGTTTAACGAGATTAGTAATACCAGAATAATGGGAGTATTACAGCGTATCGCACTTTGTTATTTGTTTGGGGCGCTAATTGTTCATTATTGCTCAAAAAAATCTGCCCTGATCATTTCAATAGCCCTGCTTTTAGGTTACTGGGTATTTTTATTGCTGTTTGGAGAACAAGGTCAGGAATATACCATGCTCGGTAATGCGGGTACTCGTTTGGATATTTTTATTTTGGGTGACGCTCATTTATATCATGATAAAGGAGGGCCGATTGCATTTGACCCTGAGGGGCTGCTTAGCACGTTAACAGGTATTGTTAATGTGATCGGTGGATATTTGGCAGGAGCCTATATTCAGGAAAAAGGAAGAAATTATGAGTCTGTGGTTAAGCTACTGCTTGTTGGTGCCTTACTTATTTTTCTTTCATTGTTTTGGGGACAATTTTTTCCAATAGCAAAAAAGCTTTGGACCAGCTCATTTGTGTTGCTCACAGTGGGGTTGGATCTGGTGATCATAGGGGTTCTTATTTACTTTATAGAGATAAAGAAGATCAACTTTGGGAATAATTTTTTTCTGGTATTTGGGAGGAACTCTCTGGCTATTTATCTTTTGTCGGAACTCTTGCTGGTCGTTTTTCAGTTAATATGGGTAAAACCGGGGCTGAGCTTTTACAACTGGATCAACAACGTTTTTTATCAAGCTTTATTTCCAGGAGCGTTTGGGACGCTGGTTTTTGCGCTGAGCTTTATGATGGTTTGCTGGCTGGTTGGGTATATAATGGACAAAAAGAAGATCTATGTTAAAATCTAAGTATGACCTAAAAGTTATAGATTAGACTTTTATTTCTAATAAGGTTATGAACATCAGGAAAGCAGAACATAAGGACGCCAGCGCTATTCGGATTTTAATGGAACAACTTGGTTATCCTACTGAAGAAGGGTTTATTGCGAAAAAACTCATTGATCTCTCTAAATCTTCTGATCATTGCGACCTTGTCTGTGAATTAGAAGGAAAGGTATTAGGTTTTTTATCCCTTCATTTCATTCCTCAAATAGCTTTTGAAGCTGACTATGCGGTAATTAGCTACTTTGTGGTTGATGATAATTCCAGAAGACTGGGAATTGGTAAAGCTTTGGAAGAGCGCTGCACTGCATTAGCTATTGAAAGGAAATGTAAAAGAATTATGGTTCACAGCAATGCAAGACGTACTGATGCACACCGGTTTTATTTAAGACAGGGCTTTGTTGAATATCCGAAAGATTTTGTAAAGTTCTTATAGGAGGTGTCCAAAACGCGTTTTGGACACCTCTTTAATTATAGATCAAGAGCAGCATGGCATAAAGATTGCAGTTCTATTATTTTGACTTATAAATTTAATAGGATTATGAAATTTTCCAGTTTAATACCGGTAGTACTGATAGCAGCTGTGGTAACCCAGGGTTGTGTTAGTAACAAAAAGTATAACGATCTCCAATCTAGTTACGATCAATTAAAAGAAAAGACTAAGGATTTGAATCAGAAGTATCAGTCCGGTCAACAGGAACTCTCTGGAACAACATCACGAGTAAAAAGCTTGGAAGAACAAATTGCCTCAGAAAAAGCAAACTCAGCTTCTTTGCAGGCCGCGCTTGATAAATGTTTGAGCTCTACCAGCCAGGGTAATGTAAATATTTCTAAATTGGTTGATGAGATTAATGCCTCAAATAAATACATCCAACACCTCGTAAATACTAAAAACAAAAGTGATTCACTTAATTTGGTGTTAACCAATAATCTTACACGTTCATTAAGTAGAGAAGAAATGAGAGATGTGGACGTGAAAGTGCTAAAAGGAGTAGTTTATATCTCTTTGTCGGATAACATGCTTTATAAATCTGGAAGCTACGAAATCTCAGATAAAGCGGGTGAAACACTAAGCAAAATTGCTAAAATCATTAAAGATTACCAGGGGTATGATGTATTGATTGAAGGTAATACGGATAAYGTACCTATTTCGCAAACAAATATTCGAAACAACTGGGATTTAAGTGCTTTAAGAGCGTCATCAGTAGTTCAGTCGTTGCAGAATAATTATGGTGTAGAACCGAAACGCTTAACCGCCGGAGGTAGAGGTGAATATAATCCGATTGCAGGAAACGATACGCCAGATGGCAAAGCAAGAAACAGACGTACACAGATTATTATAACACCTAAATTAGATCAGTTTATGGAGTTAATTGGTAAAGCTCCAGAACAAGCTAAAGAACCTGTAAAAGAATAGGCAGGAATAGTGTTATCTGATTCGCAAGAGATCGCAAATCAGAATAAAGAAGCATGACTTTACGAGGATAAATATTTTTATTTTTATCTTACGTTATTGTTCATGCTTTTTTTATGCCAAATGATAAACCAAATCAAGTCCTGCAGTGCCGTATCCTGTTTTTTAATCATCTTTTTGAACATATCTGTTTTGTTTGCACAGCCAACAAAAAAAGAACCCGATGGGAAAATAGAAAAATTAAGTAAAGAATTGGATGTCATCATAAATCATGATGCTAAGGTTGAAGTGATTGCCGATGGTTTCGGTTGGGTTGAAGGACCACTATGGATAGAAAGCAAAAGGATGTTGTTGGTTTCAGATGTCTTAAACAATACTGTTTACAAATGGACACCCGAAAAAGGTAAGGAGGTTTATCTTGAACACTCAGGCTACACCGGAACTCAGCCCAGAACAGAAGAACTGGGATCGAACGGGTTAACGCTTAATCACAAAGGACAACTGCTGTTATGCCAACATGGCGATAGGAGAGTAGCGCTCATGAATGCTTCACTGGATGATCCTAAGGCAGAGTATATTACACTTGCAAATGAATATAAAGGAAAAAAATTCGATAGCCCGAACGATCTGATTGTTAAAAGCAATGGCGATATTTATTTTACAGACCCACCTTATGGGCTAGAAAAGGGCGTCAATAATCCATCAAAAGCAGCTCCGTATCAGGGAGTATATAAGATTTCTAAAAATGGAGAAGTAACCTTATTAGTAGACTCGATTTCAAGGCCAAATGGAATCGCTTTCTTCCCGGGCGAAAAAAGCTTATTAATAGCAAATTCAGATGGTGAAAAGCCCTATTTGTACCTTTATGATCTGAATAAAGACGGATTATTGATAAATGGAAGGATTTTTCAAAATGACAGGGGTACTGACGGCATCAAGATTGATAAGCAAGGCAATGTTTTTACAACCGGCCAGGGCGGAGTTTGGATATACAATAAGAAGGGTACGCTGCTTGGAAAAATAAAGATTGAAGGCAGTACGTCCAATTGTGCCTTTGCAGATAATTATAAAACACTTTTCATTACTGCCGATAACTATTTATTAAAAGTTGACCTGGCAAAAAAAGCAGGTCACTAATTATATTCCTATGTCTACATTATCTCAGATCTTAGAACATAAAATTATTGCCATTATTCGCGGTGCGAATCCTGCCGACGTGATAAAAATAGCTGATGCATTATATGCAGGAGGGATTCGTATACTCGAAATTACAATGAACTCGGCGCAGCCACTTACTGTTATAAAAGAGCTTAACGATAAATTCGGTAGCAAGATGATCATTGGTGCAGGTACTGTTCTTGATGTTGACTCGGCAAAAAAGGCTGTTGCTGCAGGAGCAAGCTTTATCCTTTCGCCAATAGTGGATATAGAGGTGATTAAAATAGCAAAAAGCCTTGGTGTAGTGAATATTCCGGGTGCATATACGGCTACTGAAATCTACTATGCTTATAAAAATGGAGCCGACATTGTGAAAGTATTTCCGGCAACTTCTCCTTCCTATCTAAAAGATATTGCCGGGCCATTGCCTCAAATCCCGCTATTGCCTACAGGAGGTGTTACGCTCGAAAACATTAAAGACTTTAAAAATGCTGGTGCTGTTGGATTTGGAATTGGCAGTGCACTGGTTAATACCAAACAAGAAGTTGCACCAGAATATCTTTCCAAACTTACTGCTAAAGCTCAAGCCTTTGTTCAGGCAGTTAACTTATAAAAATATCCCAACATGAAAATTAGAAGCTACGAATTGTTCCAGGTGCCACCAAGATGGCTGTTTTTAAAGATTGAAACTGATGAGGGGATTGTTGGATGGGGTGAACCTGTTATTGAGGGGAAAGCGGCAACAGTAAAAGCTGCGGTTGAAGAATTAATGGAATATCTTATAGGTAAGGATCCTATGAATATTGAAGATCACTGGAATGTGATGTACAGGGCAGGTTTTTATCGTGGTGGCCCAATTCTGATGAGCGCGATAGCGGGTATAGATCAGGCATTATGGGATATTAAAGGAAAGTTTTTTAATGCTCCGGTTCATCAGTTATTAGGTGGAAAAGCCAGGGATAAGATGAAGGTATATTCATGGATTGGCGGAGATCGTCCGGCTGATGTGGGACTGGCCGCAAAGAAAATGGCTGAGCAAGGTTTTTTAGCAGTAAAAATGAATGCTACTGAGGAACTTCAGTATGTAGACAGTTATGATAAAATTGATGAGGCCATAAAACGTATAGCTGCGGTAAGAGAGGCAGTTGGACCTGCATTCGGAATTGGAATAGATTTTCATGGCCGTGTGCATAAGCCTATGGCTAAAATTCTGGCTAAGGAGTTAGAACAATACCGTCCAATGTTTATTGAAGAACCGGTATTGCCCGAAAATAATGAAGACCTTAGGGAGATAGCCAATCATGTTTCTATTCCTATTGCTACAGGTGAAAGGATGTTTTCGAAGTGGCAGTTTAAAACGCTGCTGAAGGAAGGATATGTTGATATTATTCAACCTGATGTTTCCCATGCCGGGGGAATAACGGAGTGTAAAAAGATAATCTCTATGGCAGAGGCTTTTGATGTTGCAGCTGCACCACATTGTCCGTTAGGGCCGATTGCTCTGGCGGCATGTCTACAGGTGGATGCAACTTGTCATAATGCCTTTATTCAGGAGCAAAGTTTGGGGATACATTATAATCAGGGAAGTGACCTGCTGGATTATTTAACCGATAAAACTGTTTTTGAGTATGAAAATGGATATGTGAAAATTCCGGATAAGCCTGGGTTAGGAATTGAAATTAATGAAGAGCATGTAAGAAAAATGGCCGCGATTGGGCATAACTGGAGGAATCCTGTTTGGAGACATGAGGATGGCAGTGTTGCTGAATGGTAAATTATAGAATATGAAGCCAACGAAAATTCGCTATCAGATTCTTTTTTTGATTTTTGTTAATGTAGTTATCAATTACATGGACAGGAGCAATCTGGCAGTTGCAGCCTCTGATATTGGTAAAGAGTTTAAATTCTCGTCTGTGCAGATGGGACTGATCTTTTCTGCTTTCAGCTGGACATATCTGTTGTTTCAGATTCCAGGTGGGATATTGGTGAACCGCTTTAGTCCACGTATTCTATATGCGGTTAGTCTCATCACCTGGTCATTTGCCACCATTGTACAAGGTTTTGCCAAAGGGTTTATTACGCTATTTGGCCTTAGAATGGCAACCGGAGCATTTGAGGCCCCTGCATTTCCAATTAATAACAGGGTGGTGAGTAATTGGTTTCCTGATAATGAAAGGGCGTCGGCAATTGCAGTTTATACTTCGGGCCAGTTTCTGGGGTTGGCTTTTTTAATGCCGGTACTTTCGAAAATTCAATTTTATGTGGGTTGGAAGGGTTTATTTGTGGTAACCGGTTTAATAGGTGTGTTATGGGGAGTTGTATGGTATGTTTTTTACCGTGATCCTTTAAAACATTCGAAAGTAAATGAAGCAGAGCTTAAACTCATAGAGAGCGGAGGAGGGTTAATGGATGGAAAATCTATTGCCGACGCAGATTCAAAAAAGAAGTTTAAGTGGGCTGATTTGAAAGAAGTATTGTCGCACCGAAAATTATGGGGGATATATATAGGTCAGTTTGCGGTCAATTCCACTTTGTGGTTTTTCCTTACCTGGTTTCCAAAGTATCTGGTTGATTACAGGGGGTTGGATTTTATCAAATCTGGATACTGGGCATCCATACCTTACCTTGCAGCATTTGCTGGTGTGCTTTGCTCTGGGTTTTTATCTGATTATTTAATAAAAAAAGGAGTATCTGCCGCAAAAGCACGTAAGAGACCAATCATTATTGGGCTTTTAATTTCCGTATTTATTCTGGGAGCTAATTTTGTTGATACACCTGGGCTAATCATTTTCTTTATGGCTTTATCCTTTTTTGGAGTGGGCTTTGCATCGATTACCTGGATCTTTGTTTCCAGCCTTGCGCCAAAGCACCTTATTAACATAACGGGTGGGGTATTCAATTTTATAGGGCAGCTTTCGGGGATAGTCGTACCAATTGTTATCGGGTTTCTGGCCAGCGGCGGGAATTTTGCCCCGGCATTGATCTTTATCGCAGTTTTAGGGTTTATGGGGGCATGCTCATACATCTTTCTGGTTGGGAACGTGGAACGTATTAAAACGAAGAATTAATGGATCATTTTTTTAGCTGTGATTGGGGGACAAGTTCCTTCAGACTTCGTTTGATTCAGGCAAAAAATCTTGCCGTTGTTGCTGAAACAAAGAGTAGCCGTGGAATTTCGGATACTTATAAACTTTGGCAGCAAAAGGGAGGGACTGTTCTGTCGCGGGCAGATTTTTATGCATCTATCGTAAAAGATGAAATCAGATCATTGCAGCAGAATTTAAATATGGTAACTGATGGTATCCCTGTCCTGTTTTCGGGGATGGCCTCGTCTACCATTGGAATGGTGGACTTGCCTTATAAGAAATTGCCATTTAATCTTGACGGTTCAGATCTGAAAACAGAGTTTATGGCTGATAGTACGGGAGCTAACCCGTTTGTAATTATATCTGGAGCCATGACTGATTGTGATGTAATGCGTGGCGAGGAAACTAAAATTGTGGGCAGCGATACGCTTTTGGATAATAAAGATCAGGAGCAATTGTTAATTCTGCCGGGTACACACCCTAAGCATATTGTGATAAAAAATAGCCAGGCGGTAAGCTTTAAGACCTATATGACGGGTGAATTTTTTAATCTTCTATCTGTGAATAGCATATTATCGGCTTCGGTAGAGGAAGGAGGAGATTTTGGTGATCCTCAAAATCAGGAGCGCTTTAAGGAAGGGGTTAAGGCAAGTAGGCACTCAAATCTCTTACATGCCAGTTTTATGGTGAGAACCAATGAGGTGCTTAAAAACATTCCTTCTCAGCAAAACTTACACTATTTAAGCGGCTTACTGATTGGTACGGAGCTGGGTGGATTAAAACCAGAAATACCAATTTATTTGGTAGGTGGGGCAGTACATGCTTCGTTTTATAAATTGGCTTGTGATGAACTTGGTTTAAGGATTAATAAGGAAATTGATGCAGATCTGGCCCTTATTAAGGGACAGCTGGTCATCTTTTCGAGATTTATTAATTTATATTAAAAAATGCCTGATGAAAGTCTTCATCAGGCATTTTTTCTAACTACCGCATTAAGATCTCTTTATTTTTGGCCTTGTTCAAAATTCACCAGCCATTGGACTCCGAATTTGTCTTTAAAACTTCCAAAATAAGCACCCCAGAAAGTATCTTCAAGGGGCATTTCAACGGTTCCACCTGCTGATAGTCCGTTAAAAAGATGTTCTGTCTCTTCTCTGCTTACAGGATGAAGTGATATTTGCACATTGTTTCCTGCATTTAAAATATGTCCGCATGAAGGCAGGATATCTGATGCCATTAGTGTAGTATGCTCGTTAATTGGTAATGCAATGTGCATTATTCCATTTTTTTCATTTTCAGGAAGCTGTGAAGATTCTGGTGCTTCCGTCATTCTGTGGACAGCACTAAATTCACCACCAAAAACAGATTTGTAAAAATTAAAAGCTTCTTCGGCTTTGCCGTCGAAGTTTAAGTAAGGATTCATTTTTGCCATGTTTTTCTGAGTTATGTAAGTTTAAAAATTGTTGTTAAACAAATTTATAGAATACTCATGGGTGCAGAGAGGTGCGAAAAGGTCAATTTTAGGGGCTGTTTGCGACAAGTTTTTCTCTATATATTGATTAGCCTTAAAATAACATTTTAGAACTACCTTTGGTTCTTAATTTCGCATTGCTGTCATGATTAGATTAAATAACGAAACACCATCGAGTGTATTACAAGATGTAAAAATTGGTAATCTGGTTACCGATACATTTAGTAAAACCGGCTTGGTTGAGAAAATAGAAATTACTGATGATGGCCTATACCGGATTTACAAGTTTATTCTTGTAACAGGAAGAAGCATTACCGTAAAGAAGTAAATTCTATTTGTCAATTAGCCGACTTATGGTATCATAAGACAGGTTCTTATAGTCGTCGATATATAAGTTGCAAGGAGGAAGTTCTTCTTTGGTATGAGAGGTAAGTACACCAACTACTTTCATGCCTGCATTTAATCCGGCCGAGACACCAGAAAAAGAATCCTCAAACACGATACATTGATCAGGTGACACGCCAAGATTTTTGGCCGAAGTAAGGTAAACCTCAGGATCAGGTTTATGTTTTTTCACATCTTCGCTGGCCATTACGAGCCGAAGTAGCTACACCTAATTTTGCACCATTGTTTTTTAGGTTATTTATAAACTCAACTAAACCTGAAATGGGTTCTACATTGGGTTCATATATTTTTCTGAAAAGACCTTCTTTTTCCTGTTCTAATTGCAGAAGTTCTTCGCCTTCAATTTTTCTTTTTAAGAAGTGGCTGAGGATATAGCTATTCGATTTGCCAAACATGTGTTGCGCGAACTCTTCATCTGTAGGAGCTAGGTTTCTTGTCGAAAAAAACTCACGGAAGGCGAGGGAATGGTAAGGATTGGTATGGCAGATCACACCGTCCATGTCAAAAATGACAGCAATTTCTTTATTCATGAAACAAAGTTAAGAATTTTAAAAGAGCATACCGTTCTTAAAGCTACCGTCATCTCAACGACAGGAGAGATGACGGCGGGTATTATAACATGAAGTCAGCAAGTGGTGTAGTTATTATTCAGCTTTTTTTGGAGCATCTTTTTTGTTTGCTTTCTTCTCGCTTTTCTTTTCTGCTTTAAACTCTTTGTAAGCTTTGCGTTGAGTGTCGTTCAAGACTGCGTTTATTTTGTTATCTCTTTCATCTTTAGCGGCTTTAATAGCAGCTTTGTCTTTCTTTTCGCCTTTAGGATTGCTATCCTTTACTTTTTTAAAGCTTTCAAGGTTTATTGCCTCAATTTTCGACTTTTGATCGGCTGTTAGTGATAGCTTTTTAGTCAACTCCTCTGTTGCATGCTGAGCCTTTTGTTCAGGAGTTTTTTTTACCTTTTTATCACTTTGTGCAAATGCCATAGTACCCATACTAATGAATAATATCGCTGTGAAGATTAATCTTTTCATATACAATTTTTGTTATTCTAGAGTTATAGAGGGATAAAGATAGGAATGGTTTAATCAATAAAAGTAATTTGGTGTGTTTATTGCTATGAAGGAGTTTTAAAAGATTTTATATATTAAATACATGCTTAAAAAGATATCAATTGTTGTAATCGGTTTATTTGTTGTTTTATTCGCCGCTGCGGCTGCAATTCCTTTGTTCTTTAAAAAGGAGATTGATGCAAAGATTAAATCGTCTATAAATGAGAGTGTAAATGCTAAAGTAGATTTTAAAGATCTGGATTTAACTTTAATCCGTTCGTTCCCTAACCTGGGGATAAAGATCAACAACTTAACGGTTTTGGGTATCGATAGCTTTGCTAAAGACACTTTAGCGAACATTAAGCAACTTCAATTGAATGTGAACTTAATGAGTGTGATTAAGGGTGAAAAGTATGAGATAAAATCAATTAATCTTGAAGAACCAAAGATTCTGGCTAAAGTATTGAAAAGTGGTCAGGCCAACTGGGATATTGCAAAGAAAGATAGTACCGGCACTGATGGAGCAGATACTGCTAAAACTGCTTTCAAAGTAGCCTTGCAAAAGTATGCAATTGAAAAAGGTAAAGTTGTTTATGATGATGCCTCTTTAGGTTTTTTCATGGAGATGGATAATTTGAACCATACAGGTACTGGTGATTTTACTCAAGATTTATTTACCCTTAAAACCCAGTCTGATATAGAAAAACTAACAGTTAAGTATGGTGGTATTCCTTATTTGAACAAGGTAAAGCTTGATGCTGATCTTCCTATTGATATCGATATGAAGAATATGAAGTTCACTTTTGCCGAGAATAAGATTAAACTTAATGAATTGTTGTTGTCGGCGGTGGGATACCTTGCCATGCCAAATGATAAGGACATAGTTATGGATTTTAAGTTTGATGCAAAGCAATCTGAACTTAAAAATTTCCTTTCTTTAATACCCGCAATTTATGCCAGTAATTTTAAGGACATGGATGCTACAGGTAAATTTGCAATGGACGGAAGTGCGAAAGGGACCTATAATGAGAAATCATTGCCTGCTTTTAATGTTAACCTTTCTATAGAAAATGGTAAGATAAAATATCCTTCTTTACCTTCTGCAATTAATAACATACAAGTGAAATCGCAAATCAGCAATCCCGATGGTGTAATGGATCATACCGTTGTAAATGTACCTGCATTTCATATGGAGTTTGGGAATGCACCAATTGATGGAAGATTGTTATTGAAAAATCCGACAACCGATCCATTTTTGGATATGGCACTTAAAGGAAAGCTGGATTTAAAACAGCTGACTACAATTTTCCCGATGAAGGACATGACCTTAAGTGGTATTCTGGATGCAGATGTGCAGGCGGCAGGACGTAAATCATCTATTGATAAAGGACAGTATGAAGCATTCAAAGCATCAGGACAAATGCTGGCAAGCAATTTCAATTATTCAGGTAAAAATGTGCCGATGCCAGTCAGTGTGCCCTCGGCAAAAATGTCTTTTAGCCCTAAAAATATCACGTTAAGTAACCTTACAGCTAAGGTTGGTAAAAGTGATTTCGCCGCAAATGGTACGGTAAATAACTACCTGAGCTACTTCTTTAAAAAGAACCAGGCTTTACAAGGAACATTCAACGTGGCTTCGAACTTAATTGATGTTAATGAGCTGATGGGACCAAAAAGTACAGTGGAAACAGAAAAAAAGAGCGATTCGAAATTAACTGTATTTGAAGTGCCCGGAAATATTGATTTTGATATGACCGCAAAAGCGGGACGGGTGCTATATGATAATTATGATATCACTAATGCAAAGGGAGCTTTAGAAGTTAAAAACAAGACCATATACTTTAAGGATATGGGTATGAACATGCTTGATGGTACGGTGAAGATGAACGGGTCATACGCCACAATAGATTCTAAAAAACCAAAGGTTGATGTTGATTTCGGCATAGAAAAAATGGATATCCAAAAAGCATTTACTGCTTTTAATACTGTAAAGTTATTGGCCCCGGTTGCCAAATTCGCAAAAGGAGTATTCTCTACTAATTTAAAGTTTAATTCAGATCTGGATCAAAATATGATGCCTGTTTACTCTTCTATAAATGCAGAGGGTTTAACTAACATTATTCAGGCAGTACTTGATGGATTTGAGCCATTAAATAAACTGGCTTCAGCGTTAAGTTCCGATAAATTTAAAAAGTTGGAATTAAATAATGTACTTACTAAGTTCAAGATTAAAGACGGTCGTTTAAATGTTGCGCCTTTTGACATTAAAAAAGAAGGTATTTTGATGAATATTCAGGGTTCAAATGGTTTAGACCAGAGCATGGATTATCAGCTTGGGTTAAATGTACCGAGAGCTATGCTTGGAGCAAAAGCAAATGAAACGGCAAACGCCTTTATTGCTAAGCTGAATAGCAAGGCTGGTACTAATGTTGCTATGAGTGAAACTATAAAAGTAAATGCGGTATTAGGTGGTACAATTTTAAAACCTACTATTAACCTAAAATACGGTGCAGGGGATGCAAAAGCGGGAGCTAAGGAAGCCGTTAACCAGGTAGTTGCCGAGAAAAAAGAGGAGATTAAAGCCGTTGCTCAGGCTAAACTTGATACCATCAAATCACAAGCAACAGAAAAAGCTAAAAATGCGATTGCCGATAAAATTAATGGTCTTTTTAAGAAGAAAAGTCAATAAGGTATTTTATGC
>NZ_JBFTIZ010000073.1:0-23200 GCF_056395165.1 Pedobacter sp. 10L46_2 | reverse complement strand
ACTCCATACTTTATTTGTTAGAAGACAAAGACAAACAGATAGGCTATATTCTTGATGCTTATGGAATGTATAGCTCTCAGGAAAATGCCGGGTTCGATGACTTTCTAAAAAAAATACCTACCGCAGATAGGGATATGCAAGAGTTATTTAGTTAACCAAAATTATATCTACAGCTTGTTTAGCTAAAAAAAACAGATACAAAAAAAGCATTTTTAATCGAATGCTTTTTTTGTATAAGAAGTTGGGGATGGTGCATCTTTAATGCTTTCCGTAAAAAAGATGATACATTGAAATAAAGTTGTTATCTTCAAGAAGAATTAAACCAAACTTCTTAACCAAATGTCTTCTTTAACCTCTAAACTGCACCTGAGCATAGCGCTTCTCAGCCTATTTTCATTTACATCCTGTGTAAATAATGATAAAAAAACGAGCATTGAGGCTGACACAAATAAACTCTTTTCTCTACTTTCCTCAGATCAAACACATATCGATTTCAATAATACAATCATTGAGAACGAGAGAGCAAACATTATATCTTATCAGTACTTCTATAATGGTGGAGGTGTTGCAATCGGCGATTTAAATAATGATGGTCTCGATGACATTTATTTCTCGGGGAACATGACAAAAGCCAAACTATATCTTAATAAAGGGAACATGCAGTTTGAGGATATTACCGATAAAGCCGGCATAACTGAAGTGGGCCTTTCCTGGAAAACAGGAGTTACCATGGCAGATGTTAATGGTGATGGAAGATTAGACATTTATCAGTGTTACTCCGGGGCGTTACCAGCAAAAAACAGATCCAATAGCTTGCTGATCAATCAGGGAATCAACGATCAGGGAATCCCGATATTCAAGAACGAGGCTGCAGCGTATGGACTTGCAGATACCGCATATAGTACCCAGGCCGTTTTTTTTGATTATGACAAAGATAACGATCTTGATATGCTCCTGTTAAACCATAATCCGAAAGTTTTTACTACCCTTGATGAAATATCTGCCCCTCTAATCTTAAAAGAGCCTGCACCAACCATTAGGATTAAACTATATAAAAATGAAAATAAAAAATTCAAGGACGTTTCTGATCAGGCTGGCATATATAATTCCTCTTTTACCTATGGTTTAGGTGCCGGAGTAAGTGACCTGAACAATGATGGTTATCCCGACATTTACATTTCAAATGACTATTCGGCTCCCGATTATTTGTACATGAATAACGGGAATGGCACTTTCACAAATCAAATTCAATCCCAAATCGGTCACACCTCTTTATATTCGATGGGTAATGATATTGCAGACATTAACAATGATGGCCTTTCTGATATTTTTACCTTAGATATGCTTCCGGAAGACAATCGCAGGCAGAAGTTGCTTTTTTCTCCTGACAATTATGAATATTATGATTTACGCCTGCGTCTTGGCTTCCACTACCAGGATATGCGCAATATGCTTCAATTAAATAATGGGAACGGCACATTTAGTGAAATGGGCCAGCTGTCGGGCATTTCAAATACAGATTGGAGTTGGGCACCATTGTTTGCAGATTACGACAATGACGGCTGGAAAGACCTTTTTATATCTAATGGCTATATGAGGGACTATACCAACATGGACTTTCTGAAGTTCAAAGGAGATTTCTTGCGTAGCACCGATCCAAGTCAAATAAAAGCGAGTCTGTTAGATCTGATTCACGCGATGCCGGCATCCAATGTTAACAACTACATTTACAAGAATAATGGAAACCTCTCATTTACCAATAAAGTGATGGAATGGGGATTAAACATTCCTTCGAATAGCAATGGGGCAGCATATGCTGATTTGGATAACGATGGGGATTTGGATCTGGTAGTTAACAACATCAACCTGGCGGCGTTTGTTTATGAAAACAAATCAGACAAAAAAGCGAAAAATCAATTTCTCAAAGTAAAACTGCAAGGATCCGGACAAAATACTCAGGGTATTGGGGCAAAGATATGGATCTATAACAAAAACAAACAACAGTATCTTGAACAAATGCCATCTCGCGGCTATCAATCAAGTGTTTCCCCGATTTTGCATTTTGGCTTAGGGGATGCTAATTCCATTGACTCTCTTCGAATAGTTTGGACAAGTGGAAAACAAGAGGTGATCTCAGGTATAAAAGCAAACCAGCAAATACCCTTGTTAGAAACAAACGCAAAACTAATATATAAAGCTCCGCAGCTTGTTCCTTCTATATTTAAAGAGGTTAAATCGCCTATAGCATTCCAACAGCAAAAAAAATCAACCAACGATTTTAAGCGACAACCATTATTAATAAATCCTATGTCATTTTCCGGGCCGTGTATAGCCAAAGCAGATATAAACGGCGACGGTTTAGAAGATATTTATATCGGCGGAACTCAGGGGCAAACCGCTGTGCTTTTTATTCAAAAAAAGAATGGCGAATTTGTAAAAAAACCTCAGGCAGCTTTTGCTTCCAGCATAAAAAGTGAGGATGCAGATGCAGTTTTTTTTGATGCCAACAAAGATGGTTTTATCGATCTTTATGTATGCAGCGGGGGCTATGACAGTTATACTGCAGCAGACCCATCACTGCAAGACCGGCTATACTTAAATGATGGCAAAGGTAATTTTAGGCAAGCAGTTAATGCGCTACCTAAAATGCTAAGTAGCAAGAGTTGTGTCCGCGTCACAGATTTTAATCAAGATGGTCATCCAGATTTATTTATAGGAGGAAGAGTAGTCCCAGGTCGTTATCCAGAAACACCAGCGAGCTATTTACTGATTAACGATGGGAAGGGAAATTTCAAAGATCAAGTTGAAACCATAGCGCCGCAATTACAAAAAGCAGGAATGATCACAGATGCAGCATGGGTGGATTTGAATGGCGATAAAAAACAGGATTTAATTATTGTAGGAGAGTGGATGCCTGTTACCGTATTAATTAGTAATAATGGAAAATTGATTGATAAAACCACTGATTATTTTGATAAACCCTTTTCAGGATGGTGGAATAAATTACTGGTTGATGATCTAAACAATGATGGCTTGCCGGATATAGTGATTGGAAATACCGGCTTGAATACACAATGCAAGGCAACAGAACAGGAACCCGCAGAAATGTATTACAAAGATTTTGACGACAATGGATCAGTTGACCCTATATTATGCTTTTACATTCAGGGAAAAAGCTACCCCTACGTAACCAGGGATGAAATGCTTGACCAGATGAGCATCATGCGCACCCGTTTTCCGGATTATAAAAGTTATGCTGATGCATCAATGAAAGACATATTCACGAAAGAGGAATTAAACGGTGTATCAAGGCTAAAAGCCAATCATTTAAAAACCACAGCCTTTATTAATAATGGGAAAGGCAAATTCAAAGAATTGGACTTGCCCATCGAGGCTCAATTTTCGCCTGTGTTTACCGTTACCGCCATTGATTACGATAAGGATGGCAATAAAGATTTGTTGTTATGTGGTAACATTAGCCGTGCACGACTCAGATTCGGAAAATACGACGCCAATTATGGCTTGCTTCTTAAAGGCAACGGTAAAGGCGGTTTTACCTACATCTCTCAGCAAAAATCCGGTTTTAATATAAAAGGAGATGTGAGAAGCGTAGTACAAACCAATAACAAACTGATATTCGGCATTAGCCAACAGGGCCTGAAGGCATATACATTAAGGTAATCGGGAAAGGCAATTGCCAGATAAATTACATGGCAAAATAGCTTAATGATTTGCAAAAATAAGTTAACAATCCAACTGAACTTTACTATACTTTCATAGTAATAGCATCATATCTTTTATTAAAATCTATTTCTTTTAAAAATCTGGATGCGTATCAAGCAGCTCAGATCGGAGAAGAAACAGGTACAAAAATAACTTAAAAGGTATCTGCTAGTTAACTAAATCATCCCAAATATGAACCAGTTTTTAACTTTGACACCCAAGGGTGTGGCTTTGCGCCAAAAAATTATTTGCCTGTTAACAGTTCTGTTCCTGGCGACAACGATGCAACTACATGCAAACTATCTAAAAAAAAATCCTGCTTACCTACGCATCCCCCCCATCGATGCAAAAGGAAAAATCCTGGATGAAAAGGGTGTTGGAATTCCCGGAGTCAGCATTAAAGTAAAAAGTACAGGACAAACTACAACAACTGATAATGACGGCAATTTCAGCATAAAGGGTTTAACCGACGAGGCGATTTTGATTGTTTCCTATGTCGGCTATACCACTCAAGAGGTAAAGGTTACTTCCGGAAACATGTCAATTAAGTTAGTGCCACAATTGCAAGGTTTAGATGAGGTTGTTGTTGTAGGGTACGGAACCGCAAAAAAATCGGATCTAACCGGAGCAGTAGGTACAGTAAAAGCAGAAACGCTTCAGGAGCGTCCGGCCTCGTCTCTTAATCAAAGCTTATCGGGTCGCGTGTCAGGCGTAAATGTATCCTCCAATTCCGGCAGACCAGGCGGCCGGGCCAGCATCCGCATTCGGGGCGCAAGTTCATTAAGTGTGTCTAATAATCCTTTATATGTGATTGATGGAGTTATACTCAATGCTGTAGATCTGAAAAACGGGAGTTCCCCGATCGATTACATAAACCCTAGCGATATCGCCTCTATCGAAGTATTAAAAGATGCCTCATCAACAGCAATTTACGGAGCACGTGGAGCCAATGGTGTAATCATGGTTACCACTAAACGTGGATCTTCCAATGGAGGGAATGTAACCTATGAATCAGACTTTAGTTTAGGTGTACTACCTAAAAAACTTGAAGTGCTCAATTCGAAAGAATTTTTAGCAGTAGAGGATTTAGCCTATGCAAACGCCAAAAAATATGATCCCGTAGGGTGGGCAACAGGAACAAAATACACAGACCCTAAGACCAAGCGTAACAATCCAAAATTGTTTGATTCACAAGGCAACCCATTATATGATACAGATTGGCAGGATGAAGCATTCCAAAAAGCGTTTACACAAAATCATCAGCTTGGCTTTGCCGATGGTAATGAAAGAAGCAGCTTTGGCGCTTTTTTAAACTATCGCAATCAGGAGGGGCTCGCACGTGGCTCATGGCAAAAAAGATATGCCGGCCGCTTTGTATTTGATAGCCAGATAAAGAGTTGGCTAAAAGTAGGTGGAACAATGGGTTATACAGATCAAAATGACAAACAAGTTGATCAGCTCGATGGAGGAGGAATAACCATGATGCGCCAGGTATTAGAGGCCTTACCGATTATTCCTGTAAAATATGCCGATGGATCATGGGCAAGCAACAGAGACTATCCGGGAATGGAAGGTGGCGACAGCCCTCTTCGTGTAGCTGCCGATAGGTTATATTTTTTGCGCACCCAAACTTTGCTCGGCAATATGTATGCGGCCATTAATCTGGCTCCCGGATTGGAGTTCAAATCAACAATTGGTACTAACATCATTAATCAGAGAGAGGATTATTTTGCAGCCAAAGGGATGCAATACATTTCTGACAATGGAGACGCCCGGGTAAATAACAACAGGTACAACTCATGGCAATTCGAGAATTACTTAACCTATAACAAGCAATTTGGGAAAATACACTCCATAAGCGCTATGGCAGGTCTATCCTGGCAGCATATTGATCGTTTTGAAAATCAAGCAAACACTCAGGGTTTCGACGACTCGTATTTTCTGTACAATAACCTGGGTGCAGGATCTAGCCCTCAGGCTCCTTCCTCCAATGGCCAGGCTTACGGGCTAAATTCATATTTTGCCCGCATAAATTACAGCCTGAACAACAGGTATTTAATAACTTTTACGGGTCGGGCAGACGGGTCTTCTAAGTTTGGAACCGAAAACCAGTATGCCTTCTTTCCTTCGGCCGCACTTGCCTGGAGAGTAATCGAAGAAGACTTCATGAAGAATATTCCCAGCATTTCAAACCTGAAGATTCGTGCCAGTTACGGCGCTACCGGAAATTCTGAGATTCCGGCATACAGAGCACTTGCAGGCATGGGTAATTATAACGTAATTTTCGATGGAACCCGAAATATTGGCATAGGCACCAACCGCATGGCCAATCCTACCCTACAATGGGAAAAAACGAAACAAATTGATTTCGGGCTTGAGGTCGGCTTATTCTCCAACAGGTTAAATTTCGAACTCGATCTGTATCGCAGAAAGGTTAATGGCATGTTACTAGAAGCCCCTTTACCACTAAGCAGCGGGTATCCCAGCATCTTCTCTAATGTTGGAAGTATGGAAAACAAGGGTATTGAATTTAGTGTAAACTCCACGAACATCAAAACAGACGATTTCTCCTGGAGTACAACCTTCAATATTTCCGTGAACAAGAACAAAGTTCTTGCCCTGGCCAGTGGCGATATATTTTCAGGAAATGGAGTAATTAGAGTAGGCGAACCTGTTGGCTCTTTCTTTGGAAGGGTACACCTGGGAACCTGGGGGACCAATGAAGCTGCAGAAGCAAAGAAATACAATATGCTGCCAGGTGATGTAAAATATAAGGACCTAAACAACGATGGCAGAATAAACGATCTGGACAGGACTATAATAGGAAAAGGTATCCCAGATGGGTTTGGCACGTTCTTAAATACTTTCCAATACAAGGCATGGTCATTAACCGTAGACCTTCAGTATATGTATGGCAATGATGTACTGGATAGAAGCATCCATTCAGCGGAAGACAGACAAGGCATTGCCAACAGTTACAAAACCGTGTTAAATGCCTGGACAGAAACCAATCAAAATACCTCAATTGCCCAAATCAGACCAATTAATGCCTATTATACCACAAACAATGATAGTCATAAAGTAACTGATGGATCATTTATCCGTGGGCGCAATTTATTACTTGCATATTCCTTTCCATCAGCAACAGCTGCTTCATTAAAACTGAATCGCCTAAGGATATATGGTTCCGTTCAGAACTTTTTTGTAGCTACTAAATATAAAGGTTATGATCCGGAAGTTTCCAACTCAGGAGCACCCTTCGATCAGGGCTTAACATTATATGATTACCCAAAGCCAAGGGTATTTATGGTTGGGCTTAATATCGGGCTATAGTTTAATACAAACCTTTTTAAGAAAGAAAAATGAAAACAATAATAAAAAAATATGGATTCCTGGTATTAACGGTTTACACTTTGGGGTTTACCAGCTGTACCAAATTTCTAGATGAATCGGATCCCAGCAATTTTACGGTAGAAAATTATTTTACTAAACCAGAACATGCAAGAAGTTCTGTAAATGCGATCTATGCAAGCATGCGTGATCCGATGAGTAGCGGCTTTGGCGGCGGCCCCTGGACAATGACTGAATTTGCTACCGGGCAGGCTGCTACTGATTTAGGGCAGGCTGTTGACAGCTATTTTGTAAAGGATCTGCAAAATACTGCCGATAACAGCTATGGATTAAATTATTGGCAAAATTACTATAAGGGCATAGGTAATGCCAACCTTTCAATAGCAAAGATACCATCCATCGCAATGGATGCTGCAGAAGCTAAAAAATTACTTGGCGAGGCTCATTTTTTACGCGCCTGGTATTATTTCAATTTAGTTCAGATGTTTGGTAATATTCCGCTGATAACAGAGCCCGTTGATTTGAAATCGGATCAATTGAGACCAAAACAAGCAGCTCCGGATGATGTCTACAAATTGATTGTGGAAGATTTAAAAACAGCAGAAGTTGCAGGCCTGGCATGGGTTGATGTTACAGGAAGAGTAAGCTTAGGAGCAGTAAAATCATTACTGGCCAAAGTATACCTTACCATGGCTGGCTACCCATTACAGAAAGGAGCTGAATATTTCGATTTGGCAGCAAAAAAATCAGAGGAAGTAATCGACTCCAAACAATTTAAGCTGTTCAATACTTACGGAGATTTACACAACCCGGCTAAGAAAAATATTGAAGAGAATATTTTTATGATTCAGTATAAGACACAGATCATTCCGGCAAACTGGCAGGAATTGATTATCCCTTATAATAAAAATATTTCAGCATACTCTGCCGAAACCGGAGGTATTTATGCCACAGCTGACTTTGTAAAATCATATGATCCGGCAGATCTGCGTGCAAAAGAAGGTCAGTTCTTTTTCACCAAGTTTACCAATCAGGACAACAGAAATCTGGTAGTAGATCTGGGAGGATACTTTATTTACAAAATTTTTGATGTAGCGGCACATACAAGCACGGCCAATAGCGATCTTAATTGGTCCCTGCTCAGATATGCCGAGGTGCTATTGATATATGCTGAAGCTGCAAATGAAGTAAATGGCCCAAGTACCAAAATATATGACGAAGTTAATCTGATAAGGACAAGGGCACAATTGCCAAAATTAACTGGCTTATCCAAAGATCAATTACGGGAAGCGATTTGGCGCGAACGCTGGTATGAATTGTGCTTTGAAAATGTGACCTGGTTCGATATGGCACGTCTCCGTAAAGCATTTAATGTGAGCACCAAAGGATTTGATAATTATGTTGGCCATAAATTCTCCTATGGCCCGGTTTTAACCCAAAGAGAACTGCTGTTCCCGATCCCTAGCAGGGAGTTGAGGAACAACACTAATTTGATTCCAACACCAGGGTATTAATTAATGTTAGTTAATGAGGCTATCCAAAAAGGATAGCCTCTATTGAACTAAGAAAATAGCCTTTTATAAAAAGCAAGACCGTCTATCGCAAGATCATCTGAACTATTCGCCAGCGGCCGCCATATAGAGGCCGCTCTTGCAATCTCTTCCGACACCTCACCAAAAGTTTCTATCACAATAGCTTTTTCATAGCCAATTTCAGTCAATGCCTCCTTAATGCCAATCCAATCAAGGTTACCAGTTCCGGGAGTTCCCCTGTCACTTTCATTTGCCTGGATATGACACAATAGATCCTTGCCCAATTTTCTTATCGTATCAGGAATATTCTTTTCTTCAATATTGCAATGGAAAGTGTCTAATTGTATTTTGACATTGGGACTGCCTACCTCACTAACTAAGGAAATAGCCTGATCGGCAGTATTGATCATATCCGTTTCAAACCGATTTAATGGCTCTACCCCCACCACCACCCCATAGTCGGCTGCTACTTCACCAATTTTAACCAGATTTTCAACGCACCAGCTTCTTTCTCTTTTTTTCTGTTCCTCGGTTATAAAACGGGTTTTTCCAACTGCAGAATATACCGGGCCACCAAAAATAGGGCTCCCTAAATGCTCCGCTATTTTAATGCAATCAGTAATATATTTGAGACCTTGCGCCCTTATTCGTGGATCCTCGCTGGAAATATCGCGTTCGGCACCAAATGCACCACTAACAGTAGCCTGTAATCCGGTTTCTTTTATGAGCTCTTTTAATCTAACCCAATCAATTAATTCTTGTTGTTCAACTGCTACTTCTATGATGTCAAATCCCATTCCTTTGATCTTATGAACAAGATCAAAGGAATGAGAAGTAAAGGGTGATTTCCAAAGGAATGTACTTACTCCAAATTTCATAAGGGATAAATTAAAGTTTTAATTAGATTTCGAAATCAGGTATATTGATACGCGTACCACCTTTCATTGCAGACTCATGCGCACAGATGCCTGCACAAGTATAATTGGCTGCCAGTGCAGCATCAACTGCTGAATCTCTACCTTCCATTATAGCAGCAACAAATTCCTGAACCAAATGAGGATGTGAGCCACCATGTCCTGCTCCCTGTAAAAATGAAACATGATTCGGATCATCTATTTTTTCTCTTTTTGTGAAATTCGCAATCTCAGGAATTAGCTGTTCATCGGTATCAGGTACGCTTATCCTGCGCGCATTTTCACCCCCATCAAACACGATGTGTTCTTCATCCTGCAACTGTTCCCATTCGAATGACATTTTCGTACCATATACATCATAACTTTCACGGTATTGGCGTACCACATCAAATAAAGAACGCGTAGCTTCTGCTACTACATCCGAGTTTTTTAACTTAAATGTTGCGGTTTCCACTGCAAACGGAGATCCATATCTGCTGGTCAGATCATCGCTTAGCCTTCCTGAACCATGACATACAACAGATTCAGCTTTAGTGTTATTGATCCTTAACAAAGGAGAGATGGCATGCGTTCCATTAAGCATTGGCGGATAGCCTTTCCAGTACTCGCCCCATCCATCCATACTCATGTCCTGAATATGGGAACCTCTAACAAACTGAATCCGACCCAGATCACCATTTTCTGCCAGTTTCAGCCCATAAAGGAACTCTCTGGTATATAGTGCCGTCTCCATCATCATGTACACTTTGTTAGCCTTTCTTTTAGCTTCAACTATCGCCGTACAATCCTCAACCGTCATCGCCATAGGAATGGTACATGCAGTATGTTTATTGGCGTTGAGTGATGCAAGCGTCATTTTAGCATGCTCAGGAACAGGAGTTACGATATGGATGGCATCAACGTCTTCTCTTAAAGGAACATCCTCATAATTTGTAAAGCAAAGATCCCTATCCAAATTAAATTTAGTGGCAAGCTCATCAATAGTGTCCTGATTGCGGGTACAAATCCCTACGGCTTTAACATCAGGGTGGTTCTGATAGATTGGAATAAACTCTTTACCAAAACCCATCCCTACAATAATTACGGTAATTTTCTTTTGACTCATGTGATTATTTAATTTAGATATTAACAGTTATTAAAAAGTTCAACAATATTATTTATGGCTCACCCACTTAATGGCATTCCGGATAAGCGTATGATAAACAGGTAAATCGTGCGATTCTGCATCATGACCTAATGCGATCCCAACAATCCGGGCTTTCGGATGATTGACAACAAATACAGAAGGATAAATAGCGGTAGATCCTTCCACACTAGAATTCGCTAAAATCTTTATTCCCGGCCCCGCAGCATCCACTTTATAGTAGTAGCGTTCATCTTTCAGGCTAAACTTCTGGTCTACCCCCTTTGTTACAGGATGTTTTGCATCAACAACATTCACTTCAAATGAGCCATATTTATCATGACCTTTTGATCCACCACTTACCAGCTGAAGATTATATTCGGGCCAGTCTTTCCAGTTGTACCACAGTGCAGCATGAGCAAGCACCAGGCCCTTACCAGCGTTAACAAAGGCAAAAATGGCTTTCCTCAGTTCAGGATCTTCCATTGGCTGGTTGTTCGTTAAGAATAGAACATCAATATCGGGCAGTTTAGAAAGAATACTGCTCACATCACTTGTATAGGTCACAGTAGCAAGCCCGTCTTGCGCTAAGGTTTTTGTATCGACTTCTTTATACCATTTGTCGAAATCATGGGAAGCACCCCCACCTACCATCAGCGTACGTATTGCTTTGGTTTTTTTCTGAGCGTTGGCCGGAGAATTTACCCCACAACTACTCAACGATAATACCAGGATAAAAAGCGAAGCCAAAAAAATTACATTCCATTTCATATCAAAAAGTTTATTTTAAATTACTTAACTACTCTCATAATACCATTCATTCCTCTCCAGTGACCAGGAAACGTGCAAAGAAAAGGATAGTCGCCAGTGACATCTGGCACTGTAAAATCAAAAGTTACTACATCCCCCGTGTTCAAAAGTTTAGTGGCATGCAAAACTTCGGGCATAACAGGCACATAATTCTTTTGGGCAGCCTGCGGATCACGAAGCATATCATCTGCAGCTTTCCCTACCTTTTGTAAGGTACCGGGTTTAATAATAAGCATATTATGCTGCATACCATCCGGATTTTCCAATTCAAAAATCAGTTTCTGCCCCGCTTTTACTGTAAAGAGATTTTTATCAAATTGCATCAGGTCCTTTACCACTTTGATTTTAATCAGCACAGGTTTAGAACCATCATTTTTAATTGTAGTTGCGGTCGCTGCCTTTTTACTTCCTGAGGGTTCTGCTTTTTTTAATTCAAGTGATGCATTTCTTGTTTCCCCTTTTAGTGGCAACATTCCATTATAAAATGGTTTCTGGTCCTCACTTTCTTTATCTCCAACAAAGCGCAAGCTGCCCTTAAGTGCATTTTTAAAGAGCCCGGAAGCTTTTGCATCGGCTACTTTTCTGCCATTTATTTCCAGTGTAATCATACCACCTGTCTCCAAACTGGCAATCACATCAAAAGATCTGTTCGGTACTGAATCTTTCGTTACTGCTGTATATGATTTACCGTTTTGGTTAACCACCATATTCAGATTCCCTGATTCAATAAATAAGCAATATCCATTATCCTTATTTCCCTGAGCCATAATGGCACCATTAAATTCACTGTTTCTAGCCTTGGTTACAGTCGCCTTGAAATGAATTTCCTTTCCGGCAACATCAGGCGACAACTGTGTGCTGCTACCCCTATCCAGCACATAAACTTCCTGACTAACCGCATTTACCAGGCGCCAGGTAAGACTTGAGTCACTAACTTTTTTACCACTTTCTTTTGAAACTGACAAAAAACCTTCTCTATTCTTCAAAGCTGCTGCAAACAGTGCTTGCGAGAGCCACTGGTCTTTTTCATTTTCCGCTTCAAAACTGGCTTCATAAATGATCTTCGCAGTTTCTTGTGATTCGGGTAAAGCGGCAAGTGTTAAAATTGCAGCCATTCTTGTATTTAAATTTTGGTCGTTAAGAATACCACTGCTTTGCATTAGATGTATCGTATGGTTGTTTTTAGGTAATACTTCTATTGCAGCTTTTCTTACTCCAGCCACAGGGCTAGATAAGGCCTGCACTACAACTTTCGTAGCTTCAGCGTTTTTACCGTCCAATACGCCCATGCCATTTAATGTCCACAATGCATTAACAGCCGATCCATTAAGCCCAATTTCATCTGCTTTTTGATCGCTTACCAACTTTAACAATGCAGGAATAGCACTCTGATCTTTTTTCTCTACCAGTAAACGTTGAGCCGTTATTCGCCAAAACATATTGTCGCTTTCTAATGCGGCAAGCAATCCGGGTGTATCATTCTTAGATAATGATATTGGAGTATATGGCTTAGCCTTTTTATATATCACACGATATATCCTACCCCGATCAAGATCTCTTAAATTGCTGATCAATGCATTTCCCTGTCCTAGTTTTTGATCTGCTAAAGTAAGTGGCAGAATAAACTCCGTAGGCGATTGTCTGGGAACAAATGTGTTGTGTTGAATAACAAAATTATACCAATCGGCCACCCATACCGCACCATCCGGACCAACTTCTGCCTGCACCGGACCAACCCATTCGTCGGAGCTTGCCAGGAAATTCCATCCATCTTTTTCTTTAAATCCTGCTCCATCCGGCTCAATGATTGCATTATGGATTAATTTCACCGTAGGTTCAGATATAAAGGCAATGCGGTTCCAGTAATTTTTTGGGAAATTTCTGGCAGTATATAAATGGTGACCAGCAGCTGCAGTAAATCCGCCAACCACATCTACTTGTCGCAGGTTAGGGGTCATGGCATGCACATCATAGTGGCCATCAATTTTCTGAACTGCATTTAGATTTAAACCAGGAAGTGTCCTTTTGGTGTAAGAAGCAGGCATAGAATAAAATGCGCTGTGTGTATTGTTAGCGGTAGATATAAAAACATTATTATCTTCCGAGAAGCCCAGCCCCCAGGTATTATTACTTGTTGGCGCCAGGTATTCGAAATCTTTTCCATCCGGCTTAAACCGATAAACACCCTGCCCAAAACGGGTATTAACGCCCTCTATTTGCCCATTGAAACCCGAGAAGCCCACGACCCCCCAAATTTTATTATCAAAACCATATAGCAAGTTTGAAGGACCTGCATGGGTGTCATTTTTACCCCATCCGGTTGATACTATTTCATGAACATCAGCCTTATCATCACCATTGGTGTCTTTCAAAAACACCATGTTCGGTGCTTGCGAAATGATCACTCCATCATTAGCAAAAACAATACTTGTTGGAATATTTAAACTGTCTGCAAAAACGGTAAACTTATCCGCTTTACCATCTCCATCTGTGTCTTCACAAATTTTTATCCGGTCATTTGCCGCACCATCTGTTTCAATAAAAGTATTTGGATAATCTACAGATTCCACTATCCAAAGTCGTCCTTTTTCATCCCATGCCATTGCAATAGGATTGGTGATATCTGGTTCCGCAGCAAAAAGCTTAATGTCAAAATCTACCGGAACCTGTATTAATTTCAAAGATTCTTCCGGAGTTAACCCTTCCTGTATTTTAGGAACGATGTGCCTTGCTGTAAAATCAGCTATTGTATCCGGATAAATGCTCATATTAGGAATTTTTAATCTTGCAATCTGATCTTCTACTTTATCGCCAACAGCCCATAAGACTCCGTTCCTTACCAATTTCAAGAAATTTCCGTTCTTCCAGGTTGCATCATCATGTCCGTAAGCGGTGTAAAAAACCCTTCCTTTTCCCTCATTTCGTACCCAGGTGTATGGCTCTTTTCTTGCCCCTTCGGTACGTTCGGTTAATACAACGATATCAGGATTGAGTTTTTGATGAACATAGGTCTCATCTGTAGTGGTGAATGCAGTAATGTTTTTCATTACCTGATGCGAAGGATTTGCGATCTGAGCAGTAAATGATCCGTTACCATGCGATGCAAACTGACCTCCAATTGCTTTTATATACCATTCAGAATTTTTAAAACAACCTGAAGCCGAATGTAGTGGAATCAGACCTTTACCATTTTCAACAAAATCCTTCAAAGCCTGCTCTTGTGAAACGGATATCGTATCGTGGTTGGCATAGATAATCAACCCGTCATATTTGCTTAGGTTTTCTGTATTCAGATCCTTCAGGTCTGTAGTATAAGTAAGGTTAACACCGCTTTTAAAAAGTTCAATGGCCAGCCAGGGCGCATATTTACCTGAATCGTGATGTGTACTGACGTTCCCCAGGAATAAAATTTCTGCCCTTCTGTGTGTTAAGATTATTTAGTTAAAAAATACTGGTTTAGCTAAAATCATCTTTTTAAACTTTGTCAAACCAGCTCCCAATAAGAAAAGGGAGCTGGTTTAACTTAAAAAAATATTAAAAAGTTAATTTCTTTACAGGTGCAAAAATCATATCGTCAACACCCGAAAATTTGACCCCAATGCTGGCAAACACATAATTTTGAGTAGGTACTAATGTTGGCACAGTAACACTTAAACTAACATTATTCAGGTCGGTAATGGCAGACCCGGCTAAGTTGGTTGTAGCAACATTGGTTTGGGAATCCGCAAATCGTGTTTTGCTGATATAAAGCGTTACGCGTTCTATTGTTTTAGCATTTGCATCCTTTACAATTTGTTCTAACTTAAATGTTCCGGTAACACTTCCACTTGAATAAGTAAGCTGAGGTGTCCTTATCATATAGTAAGGCATTACCTCAATATCCATATTGGTGTTTCCTTTTAAAGTTATTGCAATTGAATCGGGCTTGCCACCGGTTTGTTTCCAAACAAAGGGGCCTTGTCCAATCGGAACAACCATTTTGTAAAGCCCATCAAAAAGCAGGTGTGAAAACGCCCCTTCAGGCGTGAATATACTGCCTATGGCACCGGTTTTACCAAAGCCCGATTGATATAACTCGTAGCTCACCTTATTATACTCAAAATTCAGTGGCTCCCCCTGATAAACTATACGTCCGGCTAAAGCAGCTTTAGGCGCATCAAAATTATCCTTCTTACAAGACAGAATAACGGTACTGAGTGCGAAAAACAGTATATAATGAAATTTAATTTTCATAATTATAAGATTTATAAATAATACTTATTGATTAGGTTGTTTAACTAGTTTTGGATTTCTTGTGAGGATATCGGGCTCAATCTCACTATAATAATTACCCAATTGCCAGTTGTCGCTTGCAGTAACAATGTTTGATAAATCCACTTTGTAAATCCACTTACCATTATTTGGTGATCCCGGAGCATAATATTTATATGGCAACAAACTGTAAGGTTGAGTACTGCGTTTTGTCGCTTTAGAAAGATTACTTAAAAGATCTGTTTTATTTAAAGCAACCCCATCAAATACCTGGTGGGCAATTCTAAACCTTTTAAGGTCAAAGAAATATTGTCCTTCAAAAGCAAATTCCACTCTACGCTCATGCACAATCCGATCAAAAGTGATATCGCCACCGGTTAAAGGAACAACCAATCCGGCCCTGGCCCGTACCTGATTCATGTACCCCGCAGCAACCGAAGATTGTCCTAGCTCAAAGGCTGCCTCGGCTGCATTCAATAAGATTTCAGCATAACGATATCTTACCAACCAAACGGCACTTCCTACCCCACGCTGACCCGAGCCAATAGCAGGGTCCTGATATTTCCGGATATAGAAACCGGTTTGAGCAGTATTACCAATTCCGTTAATTGGCCCATCAAAGCCAACAACCTGTTCCGGTACCGTTTTACCAGGTAATACCTTTTGAGCACCGCGCTCACCTCCACTGATTACCGTTCCGTTTGCTAGTTGCACTCCAGCCCAAATGTCAACTGGTCTGGCTTTAAAGCTTGAGCCCGGGATGATTACCGTGCCACCCAAACGGGCATCTCTGCCGGCAAATATGTCCTGTTGATTGGTATAATAAACATAATCACCGTTAGCGTCATTGGTAGCTAAAGGGGCGAATGTATTATCTAACTTTTCAAATGACTGAACCAAATTAAGGGATGGATTTATACGGCCACCTTCTTCTTCTTCAGCACCAAAACGGGGCTGATTTACTTGCGTAAATCCATGTCTTTTGAATTTTAACGCATAATCGTCAACCCATATCACCTCATTATTTTGTGTTTTATCATAAAATATGGCAGCAAAGTTTTCAGAAAGATTTCCGGGTTGCTTTTTGTATAGTGAATAAGCTCCCGCTGAGCCACTGATGATTTCTTCAGCAGCTTTCAAGGCAGTGGTATAATAAGCATTTGCCATACCTGCCGGAATACCTACCTCGCCACCTGAGAGCGAAACGGAAGGAGTTGTTGCGCCGTATTTTGCAATAGAAGCAGCATATAAAGCAGCTCTTGATTCCATAGCCAATGCAGCACCTTTGGTAGCACGGGCTTTAGTATTGCTATTTGCAGGAAGCAACAGTTTTAATTCCTCTGCCTCCTTAATTACAAAGTCATACATTTCCGATTCCTTTGCCCTTGGATATTGCAAAGAAGTAACATCAGTCCCATTAAACTCTAATGAATTGAGAATGATAGGCACGCCTCCATAATACTGGGTTAAGGTGAAATAATAACTTGCCCTTAAAAACCTGGCTTCAGCAATATAAGATGCCTTGGTTGCCGCATCCAGTGCTGTAGCTGTTGCACAGCGCTCCATAAACAAGTTAAGTTCTCGGATATAAGTATAATCCCATGGTGTCCAGAAGTACGTTGGCCTGCCGCCAACATCTGGACCTCTGTATCCCCTAAAGCCCCAGGTACTGTTGCCATGGTAATTGTTATATTGTCCATTTTCAGAATAAAATGATTCATTAAAGTCACCAAAAGTAACCCATTCAGTAAGCCTTGGGTAATCGTACTGACGGTTATAAAGATCTGCCAGGATAGAGAGCACCTGTGTAGGATCACTAAAGGCCAGTTCAGGACTTAATACCTGAGTAGGCTTTATATCCAAATAATCTGAATCGCTTTTGCACCCCAAACTAAAAACGAATAAGGTGGCTATTGCTATTATAAATTTATTTTTCATGTTAGTTCAATTAAAAACTGTTATAAAGTGAGGTTAATGCCCATGTTAACAAATGAATTTTGTGGGTACTGTAAACCATTTGTATCCTGAACTTCCGAGTCAACCTTGTACTTGCTTAGGTTATCAATAGAAAATAGGTTATAGCCATTTACAAACAGGCGTGCCTTTTGGATGTTTATTTTTCCTATTAGTGATTTAGGTAAGGAATAACCAAGCTCCAGTGTTCTGGCACGAATGGCCGTTACATTATGCAACCAAAAAATAGAGTTTTTATTTACCGAACTGGCTGAATTGACGTTAAATCTTAATGCAGGATATTTACCTGGTATCCATTCACTATTTAAATCAAAAGCATCAGCTCTTCTCCATCTGTCCGTTAAAATGGTATTTAATGCACCTGAATTATATGAAAACCCTCTTCTGATTTCGTTTTCCTGATTATAGCTGTACATAGATCCGATTGAAAAATCAGCAGCAAAATCAAATCCCTTCCATGCTACGCTAAAATTAAACCCACCATTGATAATTGGCTGGTTGGTTCCGTCGGCGCTTCTTCCATAACCTAACGGGCGCTCATCATATCCATCAATTTTTCCATCACCATTAAGGTCCTTATAAATCAAGTCGCCCGGTAATAGGGTCTTATTACCCTGTCCGTCAATATTTATCGGATAGTTATTTATTTCTTCCTGTGATTGAAACTGGCCTACTACATCATATGCCCAAAAAAGGTTCTTGTATCTACCCTCGGCAGAATTACGGTACTGATCCCATGAGTTAAAAAATATCGGTTTGTAAGAAGCGGTGAACTTACTACGTGCGTATCCAACATTTCCACCAACGCTAAAAGTAACTGCACCAGCCGATCCATTGTAAGCAAGTGAAATCTCACCCCCGGCCTGCTCGTCTTTATTTATATTTTCGTCGCTTAGGTTAAAGCCAATCTCGCTAGGTAAAACGATATCATATTTGGTGCCTCTAAGTCCTGTTCGCAATCTTTTAAAATAGTCGACACTTCCAATCAATTTATTGTTAAACATGGTAAAATCGGCACCTATGTCCAGGATCTTACTTTTAAACCAGGAAATATTTAAGATGGGCTTACCTTTATCTCTTGAACCTATAATTGGATTTCCATCAAGAATGCCATAGCCATTCTGATTATAATTATAGCCGGCAAGATAATCAGTTGGTAATATCCCGTTATCATCATCTCCAAGTACACCGTAAGAAGCACGGATTTTCAAATCGTTCAGCTTACTGTTTTCACCTAACAGTGATTTCATGAATTTCTCTTCAGTAATTCTCCATCCACCAGATACAGAAGGGAAAAATCCTACTCTTTTATCCGGAGCAAATTTCCATGAAGCGTCCCTCCTGCCTGAAAACTCCAGGTAGTACTTATTCGCATAATTGTAGTTTATCTTTCCAATGTATCCGATACGGGCTTGCTGATCATCGCGATCATTGTAAGTATCCGTAGTGTTAAAATAGATAAGCGGAAGCACATTTGTTGCTGGCACGGCATGAACAAATACTTCTTTGTCCCTTACATCATATCTTTCAGAAATGAGAAGCCCTCCTACTGTATGTTTACCAAACGTATTGTTGTAGTTTAATCCAACCTGATAGTTATTCTTTTCTATCTTCTGAGTCCTACGCTCCCGCCATGGATTGATACTACCTCCGGTTGCTTTATAAGTATCGTCGGTAGGATTATAGGTATACGTTTTGTAAGTATACTCATGACCATCGTGCAGGCGATCTTCGAGTCCGTAAGAATAAGATCCCTGTGCAACAAGTCCCTTTATGTATGGGATTTGATATTGGGCATTAAACCTGGCCGATCCGTAACGTCTTCTATCATTCGAATATCCACCGTATTTCTTATTGTTATAAGCCCAATTGGATTCATTGTGGCCAATATCATTTATATAATCCGGATTGTCATTGGCATACGGACGTTCCCAGGGCCTGTTCCATAAGATGGCAGCTCTTGGTAAATTATAGTCATCACCTCCGGGTATTCCGGGATTATCTCTCACTTCGTTCCATCCATTTATCCCAATCCCAACCTTTAACCTATCTGTAATATTGGCATCCATATTGGCATTGATGTTTTTACGCCCATATGTAAACTCGCGTCCTAATACAGAATATTGGAACATATTTGTACCAGAAAAATAATAGTTTATTCTATCAGAACCACCTGTAGCATTAATAGCCTGCTGATACAACGGCGCATTTTTCTGTACAATAAAGTCTTTCCAGTTAAAACTTTGATAACCCGGAGCGGTGCCTTCCTTGTATTTGGCTAATTCCTCTTTGGTAACGGTAGTTGTCCCTCCGTTGTTCATCTCCGCATCAGCTTTGCCTAAATACCATTCGTATGAATCGTTCACTACATCAGGAAACCTGCTCCAATTCTGAAAGCCGGCATAGGTATCGATATTTATTACATTCTTTTCCCCTCTGCTTCCTCTTTTTGTGGTAACAACCACTACACCATTCGCAGCACGTACACCATAAACAGCTGCAGAAGCATCCTTTAAAACGGTAATGCTTTCTATATCACTTGGCGCAAGATTGTCGAACTGTCGTTTATCCTGCTGGATCCCATCAATTACAAACAATGGATTCCCCATGTTTCTTACCTGAATGGTAGCCCCACCTCCTGGTCTCCCATCAGGCATACGAAAGGTAACGCCCGGTAATTTCCCAGCCAATCCTGTACTTACTTGCGATCCGCCATGTACTTTTTCCAGATCTTTACTGGTAACCGTTGAAATGGCTCCTGTTATTGATTCTCTTTTTTGGGTGCCATATCCCGTTACAACAACTTCGGTTAACTGTTGTTTATCCTCTTCCAATTCTACGTTAATTGTGGTGCCACCCTCCACGATAACTTCTTTTGTAAGAAATCCGATATAGGTGAATACCAATACGCCCCTTCCCGTTGGTAAGGAAACGGTGTACTTGCCCTGTTCATTTGTACTCATACCTGTATTGGCCCCTTTTAACTTAACGCTCACCCCGGTTAGTGGCTTTTGTTGAAAAGTTACGGTACCAGTAATGGTCTTTTGTTGTGCATGCACAGACTCCCGGGACAATAAAACAAGGGTAATCAGTAAAAGAAAAACAGGATAATGTTTTCTTAGCAAAGCTTGCTCAAATAGAACAAATCTCTTGAGTATTAATTTTTTCATCTTATATTAAGTTTGATTAAGTTTAGGTTAAATAACTGAAATCGACATATTTAATGCTCATACTACTATGGCTTATCTCCTTTCTTTAATTAATGACTAATAAAAATTACCGCGCCCATAAATTAACTTATGGCGTCATGTTCTGATTTTCTAGATAGTTGCGGGATTCCGGAATCGCGTCGTTCTATTTTACAATCGTCTATATTTGGTTTTGGTTAATACAAGTTTAAATTTTATTGCGCTGGAATCATTGGCACTTGTTATCTAATAATGACTATATTGTATCCTAAAATTTCCATATAGCCAATATTTAAGATAATTTTAATAAAATGACGCACGTTATTCCCAAATCGCCTATTTCACAATCTAAAGTGTATGTGGTTAAAGAAATTTATGCCCCCTACTTTGATCCTACGTTTCACTCACATCCCGAATTTCAATTAAACTGTGTTCTGGAAGGCGAAGGAAGCCGTTTTGTAGGTAATAACATCACCTCATTTAAGGCTATGGATATGGTACTTATTGGTCCGCACCTTCCCCATGTATGGAGAAATGAAAACAAATATTTCGAAAAGGACAGTACACTATCAACCAGGGTTATTGTGGTATACTTCCATAAAGATTTTTTTGGAGAAGCATTGCGGTTAAAAGATGAAATGGGCCAAATCGACAGGCTATTTCAAAAATCTGAACGGGGACTAGAAATTATTGGGAAAACAAAGGTTGTTGTAAGTAAAATGATGCGTGAGCTGTTAGAATTAGATGGCATGGATGGCGTTATTCAATTGCTTAAAATATTAAATGTACTTGCTAAATCAAACGACTATCATTTTGTTACCCATAATTATTTGATTTCATCTAATACTGAAGCGGAGACTACCAGAATGAACAAGGTATATGGGCACGTAATGAGGAATTTCAAACATACCATTAGTGCGGAGGAGGTTGCCTCCTTAATAAATATGACCCGTACATCCTTTAGCAGATATTTTAAGGCGCGTGTGAATAAATCATTTTCAGATTTTCTTAAAGAGATCCGAATTGAATCTGCCTGCAAATTACTCAAGGAAGGAAAAATGAATATTGATCAGATTGGTTACGAATGCGGCTTTCAAACGCTCTCTAACTTTAATAAACAATTTAAAAAAGTTATAGGAAAACAACCTAATCAATACCGGAATGAATACCAAAAAGTAGCAGCCGAGTCATATCGGTATTTTTAACCTTAGAACGGTTACCTTTCTATAAATCCTTGTTCCTGACTGGCCAGACTATTGTCATCAATCAGATAAGATTTCACATCTGCGATACTCATTTCATCCAGTACGTCTACAAAATTCTTATATGTAGATCCTTCGGTGGGTTTAATAATAACTATCATAAACTTKGCCGGATCATTTTCATGCAACTTTGCTATTTCCTTTTTATTTTGAGCTAAAACACTGCCTATCATTTTAAAACTTACACGATGTGGAGTTGCTTTCTTCGTCTCACCTTTATACCAGACAATGCTATTATCCTTACCCAAAAGAACCGTTAGCGTTCTTGACGCAGGATAAGGCTGATCAGGGATATCGATAATCGGCTTGGCTATATCCATGGCCTGCGACTTAGATAAGGAAGTTGTGAGCATGAAAAAGGTTATTAAAAGAAATGCCAGATCTACCATTGCGGTAAGGTCTACGGAGGGAACTGCTTTTCGGGTTCTGTTTTTTCCTTTTAAGGCGTCGCCATTTTGAGGAATGCTTAAGGTTGCCATAGTTCTGTCTTTTAGTTATGATGTGGATAAACATCAAATTTCATAAGGAAGACAGAAATATTTTTTTGAACTCAGAATCATCAAAATTTTGATTTTTAACTCAAAATTTTAAAATAAACTATTTAAATTAATTTTATAGAAACTATTGTTCTTAGAACAGTAGCATAGTATATTTGATAAAACTAAAAAGATATGTAAAAGCTAAATACTATATTTTTGCCGAATCTTCAAAATATGTGAAGCATTTAGCACTTAAGAATCTCGTCCTAGAAACCTGAGAACTTCCAAACAAACGAGAGAATAAGTGATGTTAAGTAAAAACACGGGATTTATAGACATTCATGAAAGCTTAAAAAACCAAATAACGGCTAATTATACCCTATAACTAAATTGGCTGTAACCATTGTACATCTCGCTGATAGTAGACACTATAACACGATGATTGTTTTTCCTTCTACCCTGAATTTTACATCACCAGTTAACTCCAGGACGTGAAGTATCTGTGAGATTTTTCCATATTTGGATATGGTACCGCCAAAAATCTGTTTGCCGGCTTCTTTATTTTGATAAACAACATCCATGTTGTACCATCT